>NZ_JAQMIL010000049.1:0-71251 GCF_029990105.1 Bradyrhizobium sp. Arg237L
CGAACTTGTTCGCGCGAAAAACTTAGCGCCAGCGTCGGGGCGCCAGGACCACACGACTTCGCCGTCCGCGTTACTTGCGCTCGTCAGTCGCAAGCATCGCGTCCACCGCATCTCACCGCAACGTTCGTGACGACCGCGACCCGCCCCTCATTCGGGTGAGACGCGCGGAGTTAAATCACTGATTTGCCCGACGGGTTAAGCGGTTTATTTTTTCCCGCAGGAGTGGACAGGGCAAATCACCTTGATTGGGTTGAAGAAATTCGCCCCAATTGCACTCGTCATTCCGGGGCGTCCGAAGGACGAGCCCGGAATCCATTTCTCCACCTGCGCCTGCGGCCAGATGGATTCCGGGCTCGCGCCAAAAGGCGCGCCCCGGAATGACGTAGTAAATTAAATGGAGACTATGCCGCGCCCCGGAATGACGGATGGAGCGAGAGAACGATCGGCTCAGGTGACGCAGCGGCCGGGCTGCAGGCGCTTTGCTACTTCGGTCAGCACGCTCACCACGGGCTCGCAGGCGACCGTCATCCTGCGCTCGCCGGATTTGATCAGCGCGGGCGGCTTGGGGCGGCTGCGCGCCTCGTCCCTGACGACGGGAACGCGGATCACGACCGAGGTCTCGGCCAGGCTGTCGAGCTTCAGCGAAATGGTTTCGGTTTTGCCGGTGGCTGCCGGAACTGCCGCCCGGTCGGCCTTCGCCGTACGGTTGACGTCGTGTTCCGCCTTGGTGGAGGTAATGAGGCTCTGGCCCCCGATGAGATCATGCCCGGAGGCAAATTGCACGGCGCCGAAGGTCAGAGAAACGGCGAGCGCACCTAAAATTCCCTTCAATATCTGTGACATGACGATTCATCCCTCGCCCCATGGCGATCACGAACACAACTCGAACGAAACGCCCCCGTTCGTATGTCTGCGGATCACTTAACCGTGTTCAAAATTATTTCCGGAATCTCGGAACGTTTTTTCGCGATCCGCGTCGTTCTGGAAGCCGGTTATTCCCCCTGCCCCATTGACCGGCGATGTAGGGCGCGACCGTGGTGATGCCGGTCGCGCTCTACTTTTTTGTCCCGGTCACAATTTCTGCAATGCCAGCGTGACACCGCCGAGAGTCAGCGCCATTGCGGCAACTTCCCTCAGGCCCAGCGGCTCGCCGAGGATTGCGGCCGCCGCGATCACGGCCAGCACGGGCACGAGCAGCATGCCGGTCGAAGCCGACACCGGCGGCAGGCGGCGCAGGGTCTCGAACCAGGTGAGATAGCAGATGCCCATCGGCACCAGCGTCATGTAGACGAACGAGGCAATTCCGCCCGGCGATATTGCCGCATAGTTCGGGCGCTCGAACAGGACGCCGAGGATCAGCATCGCGAGGCACCCGAGGCCGACCTGCCAGGCGACGACCGCGAGCGGAGGCATCGGCAACGGTTTGCGGTTAAGGACATTGCCGAGCGCGAACAGGATCGCGCAAGACAGGGAAAGGGCGATCCCGATCAGCTTGCCCCGATCGAAGCCATAACCGTTGGCGCCAAGAAGCAGCGCAACACCGGCCACACCCAATACCAGCGCGGCAACATCCCCGATGGTCGGGCGCTGATGCAGAAACGGCCAGGCGAACAGCATCGCCCAGATCGGCATCGTATAGATGATCAGTGCGCCTTCGCCGACGGTGACGAATTTCATGGCGATGGTGCCAAAGCCCATCCAGGCGAACACATTGGTGAAGGACGCGAACAATAGCCGCGGCACGGCTTCGCGCGGGACCTCGAGCGATTGGCGGCTTCCGAAGGCGATGAGCCCGAGGCGCAGACGCCGGCAAGACCCCGGGCGAACAGCGGCGGCCATTGCTGCAGCAGCAGCTTGATGAGCGGCCAGTTGAGCGCCCATCCAGCCGCCGTCACGCCGAGGCAGAGAAAGCCGATTTGTCTGTCGCGCGGCGCAGCATTCATGCTTCCGCTTAACAGCTACGCAATGGCGGCTCCAGTTCGTCCAGTGCAGGGGTCACATGAAAGGCGGATATTTCGTCGCAAAAAATCCGGCGTGCCGTGCGGCACGCCGGATCAGTCGACCTAACCAGAGTCAGTTCACGCCGAGGCGGCGCGCGGCGCACGGTTGCGCGAATTGCGCTGGAAGAACAGCGCCTGGCTCGCAACGGCCGAGACCATCGCGGGCTGGAACGGCTTTGAGATCAGGAACGCCGGCTCCGGGCGCTCCCCGGTCAGGAAGCGTTCGGGATAGGCGGTGATGAACACCACCGGCACCTCGAACACGCGCAATAGCTCGTTCACCGCGTCCAGGCCCGACGAACCATCGGCGAGCTGGATGTCGGCGAGGATCAGGCCGGGCTTCTTGTTCTTGGCGAGCGCCACTGCATCCGAATGGGTGCGGGCGACGCCGATCACGTTGTGGCCGAGATTTCGCACGAGGCTTTCCAGATCCATCGCGATGAAGGTCTCGTCCTCGATGATCAGGACGTCGGTCGCGATCTCGGCGGCCATCTCACGGCCGGCGGCGTCCGTGAGCTTGCGCGTCTCGCCGATGTCGATGTTGAGGATGTAGGCCACCTCCTCTTCCGAGAAGCCCTCCAGCGACAGCAGGAGGAAGGCCTGCCGCGGCAGCGGCGTGATGTTGGAAAGCCGGCGCTCCGGCGGCAGCGCCAACGTCGCCACATCGGCATTGTCGTTGATGGAGACCGAATTCCAGATTTGAGTGAACAGCCGGAACAGGCCGGCGCGCGGCCCGTGCGTTTCGTCCAGAAGCGAGGGGTCCTGAAGCAGGGCCTCCAGCATGGCCGCGACATAGGCGTCGCCCGACGCCTGGTTTCCGGTCAGCGCGCGGGCGTAGCGCCGCAACAATGGCAAGTGTTCGGCAACGAGCTGCGATCGGGACATTCCCACTCCATCCTTGTGTTCGAGGCAATCGCCTGAAACGACCTATATCTCTCGGGCCGGCGCATCCGTCCGTGGGCGACCCGCCTTCCCCTTGAGTTTGTTACGCCCGGACTACGCTTGAGCGTCGATAAAGTTCCACAAAAAGTTCCGGACATTCGGAACTTTCAGGCGAACTTCGAATTAGCGTACGACCGGCAGCAAACGCGGCCAAGACCGAAATTTCGAGGAAACTGCTTGAAACACAGGGACTTAACCTCTCGGGGAAACGTGGATCAGATCATGAAGGAAACCAAGAAGCAGGGCGGTCTCAACGCTGAGATCCAATCGAGAATCGGCCACCAGCTTCGCGCCATGTATGATGATGTGGTGCGACAGGGGGTGCCGGACCGCTTTGCGGAGCTTATCCGCAAGCTCGATGATCCCGCGGAGGCCGCCAAGCATTTGGCAGAGACTGACGAGCAGCAAGCAGCAAAAAATGACGGGAGGGACTAATGCCTCTCACCGACCAACTTCGCGACGATATTTTGGCGTCGGTGCCAAGCCTACGCGCGTTCGCGATTTCGCTCTCCGGCAATGGTGACCGCGCCGACGATCTGGTGCAGGAGACCTTGTTGCGCGCAATCGCCAACATCGACTCATTCCAGCCCGGCTCGAACCTGCCGGCTTGGCTGTTCACCATCCTGCGCAACCTGTTCCGCTCCGACTATCGCAAGCGGCGGCGCGAGGTGGAGGACGCCGAGGGCAACTATGCGAAGACTCTGAAGACCCAGCCTGCGCAGAATGCGCATCTGGAGTTCGAGGAGTTTCGCGCCGCACTCGACAAGCTGCCGCAAGACCAGCGTGAAGCTTTGATCCTGGTCGGCGCGTCCGGCTTCTCGTACGAGGACGCGGCTGCGATCTGCGGCTGCGCCGTCGGCACCATCAAGAGCCGCGTCAACCGCGCGCGATCGAAATTGAGCGCATTGCTCTATGTCGAAGGCGCGGAAGATTTCGGCCCTGATGACACCGTGCGCGCCGTGATCGGCGGCAACGGCGGCTGATGCTCGCCAACTCTTGATCGTCATGCGCGGGCTCGACCCGCGCATCCATCCCGGAAAAGCGATTTTCTGAGGAGTGATGGATTGCCGGGTCAAGCCCGGCAATGACGGCGAGAGCAGTGTGTAGGGTGGGCAAAGCGAAGCGTGCCCACCTTCTCTTGCACCGCCCGTGGATGGTGCGCACGCTGCGCTTTGCCCACCCTACGGCCGTGCCGCATCCGCCGTCATTGCGAGCGAAGCGAAGCAATCCATGCCTCAGCAAGCGGTGCTGTGGATTGCTTCGCTTCGCTCGCAATGACGCGTTCAGCGCGCCGGCCTCACCGGTGCGGAAAATTTCTCGGTGCGGTCGCGCTCGTTCATGTCGATGACGGTCTCCATCGGCGCCGTCAGCTCGTAGACGTAGCTGATGTCGGTGAAGTAACGTTTCGCTGTCCCGCCGAGCGCTTCGGGGGCGACGCGGTCGAGCAGGATCAGGCCGAAATCGGAATCGGGGCGGCGGGTGGCTTCGCTGGTGTTGAACTCCTCCCAGCGGAAATGAAAGATCGCCTCCGACTCCTTGCCGTTGACTTCCCAGTTCGCGACGATGTGCGGATGCTTGCCCACCAGGGACAGGCCCTCGTCTGAATGCGAGGCGAGCTCGAAGAACAACAGCGACAGCGACTGTGCGGCGCGCGCGCTGACCGCGATATCGGGGCCGGAGATCGCGATGCGCTCGGCATGCGGGATGGCGCGGGCCTCGAACAATCCCTTCAGCTTCACGCCCTGCCACTGGCTCTCGCTGAGCAGCGTGACCACGTTCGACATGGCGTGAATGCGACCGATCAGGAGATCGCGCGCAGCATCGATGTCCGAGCCATGGCGCAATGTGCGGGTGACGATCGACTGGATCACGGCCAGGATGTTCTTGACCCGGTGGTTGAGCTCGTCGATCACAGCGGTCAGCCGCCGCTCGAACCCGATCCTCACCTCGATCTCGCGGCTGAGCCGAAGGTTGTTGTAGGCGACATAGCCGAACAGGCCGCAGACGATGCCGGTCAGCGCCAGGCCGATCGCCGCCACGATCGCCGCGGTCTGGTTCGCCCGCGCCGCGGCGGAGGTCTTGGCGTAATAAGCGAGCGACCAGTCGCGGCCGCCGAACGTCACCGTCCGGACCATCGACGGCGCCGGCCCATCGGGCCGCACCGCGCGCGAGGTGATGACACCCTGGTCGTTGGCGACCAGTTCGTCGTTGGAATCGCGCGGGTCCTTCAGCACCACCGAGAACAGCGACATATCGTCATTCGCCAGCATCAACGGCCCGAGCTCATACGAAAATGTGACGAATCCCGCCGGCTCCGAGGCGCCCTGCTGAAACACCGGCGCGGCGAGCGCGACACCGACCGGCCCGTTCTGGCGCAATAGCGGAATCGGATCCGAGGCCACCGGCTTGCCATCCGCCATCGCCTGCGCCAGCATCGGCCCGATCACGGAATGGTGGTCGAAGCTGCGGCCCGGCAGGATGATGGTCTCCGGCGTCCGCGGCTCCAGGTCCATCATCACGTTGACGGGCTTGTCGAGCGCCTTGATGTCGAGGGGCTGGTCGTCGAAGTCGCGGATGGTCGGATTGGGGAAGCCGGCCTTCTTCAGCTCCTGCTCCGCCGCCACGAGCTCGTCGGGCCTGAGCCGCGCAATCCAGGCGGCAATCACGAAATCGGTCTTGAAGGCATAGATCGAGGAGCGCAGCGGCTGCAGCATGTCGGCCTTCACCACCGACGGCGCGCGAAACAGGCCCGAGGAGACGCGGGCGAGCAGTTCGCGCTCGGTAAGCCGGTCCTGCACCAGGCTAGCGTGGACGTCGATCGCCCGCGCCAGCGCGATGCCGTCGAGCGTCAGCTCCTGCTCGTGCACGCGATAGGCCGCGAGACCGGAGAGCAGCACCCCGATCAGCGCAATGAAGGCGATAATGAAACCCAGCCGGACCACGCTGTTACTCGGAGACTGTGGGTTGGCGAAGATGAACAGCGGACATCTGGCGTCTGCGGGGGCGACAACGATTGGATACGGGGTGAACGCCAACCGCGGCGGAATATGGAGTGGCGAGCATCGGTACGCAACGGAAGGCGGCAATTAACGTGAACGACGGCTGGCGCCGGCTGGCGAAGGCAGCGTCAGAGTTGGCTAATGGGAGTGGCTGGATTTTGTTCCCATTGCGGCATGGAATATTTCGTCGCACCCGCCGTTTGCCGCTTGCGTGAAAGTAGCGTAGCCCGGGTGAAGCGCCAGCGTGACCCGGGACCGCTCGTGGACGTCGACGCAGATGTCCGGGGTTGCGCGTTCCGCTCCACCCGGGCTACGAGGCGCGTTAAAATCTTAACGAACGGCATATCATATTAACAAATCGTTCAACCCGCCTTTGCCTTGTCCTTGGCCTTGGCAGAGGCTTTCGGGCGCAGGCCGCCTTTGGCCTCAATGAAGGCGATGATGCGCTCAAGCCCGTCGCTCTTCTTCAGGTTGGTCATGACGAAGGGACGCTCGCCGCGCATCCGCTTCGCATCGGTCTCCATCTTCTCGAGCGACGCGCCGACATAAGGCGCGAGGTCGATCTTGTTGATCACGAGCAGGTCGGAGCGGGTGATGCCGGGGCCGCCCTTGGACGGGATCTTGTCGCCGGCGGCGACGTCGATGACATAGATCGTGAGGTCGGCCAGCTCCGGCGAAAAGGTTGCGGCCAGGTTGTCGCCGCCGGACTCGATCAGCACGAGATCGAGGCCAGGGAATTTCGCGCGCATGTCGGCGACCGCCGCCAGATTCATCGAGGCGTCCTCGCGGATCGCGGTGTGCGGACAGCCGCCGGTCTCGACGCCGGCGATGCGGTCCGGCGTCAACGAACCCGAGCGCACCAGGAACTCGGCGTCCCATTTGGTGTAGATGTCGTTGGTGATCGCGGCGATATCGTAACGCTCGCGCATCGATTTGCAGAGCAGGTCCATCAGCGCGGTCTTGCCCGATCCGACCGGACCACCGACTCCGACGCGAAGCGGGCCGTGAGATTTGGACATGTCAGGAGTCCTTCCACCGTCGTCCCGGCGAAGGCCGGGACCCATAACCACCAGAGTTGATTGTTGGGCGACGCTGCGGCTTCAGCCCGACGTAACCACGAACACCGGTGGTTATGGGTCCCGGCCTTCGCCGGGACGACGTGTGAGGCGGAAATCGCATCATGACCGGAACAGCCTCGTATATTGCGTCTCGTGGCGCAGGCTTGCGAGATCGGCGCGGAAGGTCGTGCTGCCGAGATCGTCGAGCGAGGCGTCGCGCGCGCGGATTGCGGTCGCACTGACCACGGGTTCGAGAGCGGCGAGCAGGCGCTGGCTATCGGTCTGGCCGAGCGGGATCAGGCGGGCGCCGGCGGAGATCCAGTTCGAGACCACCGCATGAAAGAACGCGTGCAGCACCGGCGCAAGCGGAATGTCATGCGTGGCGCTGACCAGGCCGATCGCGACGGGATAGACAATCGCGCCGGCGCGGGCGGCGATGATCTCGTCGAGATCAGGCGAAGACCAGGCGGCGCGCGCGGCATCGATGAACGCGCGGCCCTGCGTCGTGGTCTCGAGCTGGCGCTCGCGCGAGGTCACGAAGGCCGCAGCAAGCTCGGCGATCTCGCCCAGCCTTACAAGGTCACGCGCCATGGTCGCCTGATGCGTCTGGGCGAGGAACACGCCATCGCAGAAGCCGGAGCCCTCGCTGAGCATCGCGGCAAGCCAGTCGCGCAGCGAGGCGGCATCCTTGATATCGCCCGCCTCCACCGCCCATTCGATGCCGCTGGAATAGGAGAAGGCGCCGACCGGGAACGACGGCGACAGCCAGGTCATCAAACGGTAGAGCGAGGCGGCCTCGCTCTCCGTCATCCCGCCCCACGCCTCGCTTCGCGGCGGCTCATTTGTGGTCATGAGCATGGGAGTGGTCGTGATGGTGGTGATGGTCGTGGTCGCAATGCTCGTCGTGGTGATGATGATCACCGTGGTGATCGTGATCACCGTGATGGTGGTGATGATCATCATGATCGTGGCCGTGATCATGCGCATGGTCATGGCCGGTGTGGTGATGCGCGACCGCGTCGCCTTCATGCGCATGGCCGGCATAGGCGCCGCCTTCGGGATCGAATGGCGCCTCGATCTCGATCACGCGCGCACCCAGCCCCTTCACCATCGCCTCGATGACATGGTCGCGCCGGATGCGCAGGCCCTTCTTCATGATCTGCGTCGGCAGATGGCGGTTGCCGAGATGCCAGGCGACGCGGATCAGATGGTGCGGGTCGGCGCCGCGGATCTCCAAAAGCGGCTCGGGCGCGGCGACCACCTCGACCAGCCGGCCGTCCTCCAGCACCAGCGCGTCGCCGCCGCGCAACGCGATCGCGTTCTCGAGATCGAGCAGGAATTCCAATCCGCGCGTGCCCGTCATCGCCATCCGCCGGCGGTGGCGGTCGTCGAAATCGAGCACGACTGTATCGGCCGGCTGCTCGTTCCAGCGATGTTGCGGCTTGACGGACGTCGCGCGGATCATATGGTGCTGCTCTCTCTTAGCGGACTTCCACTTTCTCGGGCGTGATCACCTCGATCTTCGGCGGCGCCGAGAAGCACTTCACCGCGACGCGGCCAAAGGTCTTCATGTGATCGGCCGTGCGGTGCGGCACCAGCGCCTCGGCATTTTCCCACTGCTCGACGAACACCATCTTGGTCGGATCGGTGACGCTCTCGTGCAGGTCATAGGCGATATTGCCGGGCTCCTTCCGCGTCTCCTTGATGCAGGCGGTGGCGGCCGCAATGAATTCGGCGCGCGTTTCAGGCTTGATGGTCAGTGTGGCAACGACGTAAATCACGGAATTTCCTCCCGGCTTTGGTTTCTGGGCGTGACTGCCTGGGGAGGTTTTAGAACATGAAATAGCGCTGCGCCAGCGGCAGCACCTCGGCGGGCGCGCAGGTCAGAAGCTCGCCGTCGGCGCGCACCTCATAGGTCTCCGGATCGACCTCGATCCTGGGCGTGGCGTCATTGTGGATCATGCTCTTCTTGGAGATCTTGCCGCGGGTGTTCTGGACCGCATACAGCTTCTTGCTGATCCCAAGCTTCCGCGCCAGCCCGCCGGCGACCGCCGCCTTGGACGTGAAAACCACCGAAGATGCGGTGAGCGATTTTCCGTATGCCGCAAACATCGGCTGGTAATGCACCGGCTGCGGGGTCGGGATCGAGGCGTTGGGATCGCCCATCGGCGCGGCCACGATCGAGCCGCCCTTGATGATCAGGTCCGGCTTGGCGCCGAAGAACGCCGGCGACCACAGCACGAGGTCGGCGAGCTTGCCCTTCTCCACCGAGCCGATCAGCTTTGAGACGCCATGCGCGATCGCGGGGTTGATGGTGTATTTGGCGATGTAGCGCTTGACGCGGAAATTGTCGTTGTTGCCCTTCTCCTCGGGCAGCGAGCCGCGCTGCTTCTTCATCTTGTCGGCGGTCTGCCAGGTGCGGATGATGACCTCGCCGAGCCGGCCCATGGCCTGGGAGTCCGAGGACATCATCGAGAGCGCGCCGAGATCGTGCAGGATGTCTTCCGCCGCGATCGTCTCCTTGCGGATGCGGCTTTCGGCGAAGGCCAGGTCCTCGGCGATCGAGGGGTCGAGATGGTGGCACACCATCAGCATATCCAGATGCTCGTCGATGGTGTTGCGCGTGAAGGGACGCGTCGGGTTGGTCGAGGACGGCAGCACGTTCTTCAGGCCGGCGATCTTGATGATGTCAGGCGCGTGGCCGCCGCCCGCGCCCTCGGTGTGAAAGGCGTGGATGGTGCGGCCCTTGAAGGCCTTCACCGTATCCTCGACGAAGCCGGATTCGTTCAGCGTGTCGGTGTGGATCATGACCTGGATGTCGTGATCGTCGGCGACCGAAAGGCAGTTGTCGATCGCCGCCGGCGTCGTGCCCCAGTCCTCATGCAGCTTCAGCGCGCAGGCGCCACCCTTGATCATCTCGACCAGCGCCGCCGGCCGCGAGGCATTGCCTTTGCCGGAAATGCCGAGATTGACCGGGAAGGCATCGAACGACTGGATCATCCGACCCATGTGCCAGGGCCCCGGCGTACAGGTCGTGGCAAAGGTGCCGTGCGAGGGGCCAGTGCCGCCGCCCAGCATCGAGGTGACGCCGGACATCAGCGCGTGCTCGATCTGCTGCGGGCAAATGAAATGGATGTGGCTGTCGAATCCCCCCGCGGTGAGGATCTTGCCCTCGCCCGCGATCACGTCGGTGCCGGGACCGATGATGATGTCGACATTGGGCTGGATGTCGGGATTGCCGGCCTTGCCGATCGCGGCGATCATGCCCTCCTTGATCGCGACGTCAGCCTTCACGATGCCCCAATGGTCGACGATCAGCGCGTTGGTGATGACGGTGTCGGCGGCTCCTTGCCGGTTCGTCACCTGCGACTGCCCCATGCCGTCGCGGATCACCTTGCCGCCCCCGAACTTCACCTCCTCGCCATAGGTGGTGAAGTCCTTCTCGACCTCGATGATGAGATCGGTATCGGCGAGCCGCACCCGATCGCCGGTGGTAGGCCCGAACATGTCGGTATAGACAGAACGTTTGATCTTCACGGACATACTAGCCCCCCATTTCCCTTGCCTTCAAAACGCGCTTTTAGCGGCTTTGACGGCCTCATCGAATTTAGCGTCGAGTAGCGGATTGACGCCACGGCATCCGGCCACAACTTTTTCGGCCCAAGCGGCATAGTCGGCGAGATCGTCGCGCTCTTCCCTGCTCGGATTCGGCACGATGCGCGCGCGGGTATTGCTGATCTTGTCGGCGATCTTGATCATCTTGGCATCAGGCGATTTATGCGGGGCGTCCTCGATCTGCTTTTGCCGGCGTTGTGGCTTGGGCAGCGACATGTCGTCGGTCACCTCCACTACGAGCCCGGCGACGCGCTCGCTGAATTTCTGCGCCAGCTCCTCGCGCGTGGTCTCGGTGTCCTCGACCGTGTCGTGCAGCCAGCCGGCTGCCACGAGCTCGGCGTCTGCGCCATCGGTGGCTGTCGCGAGCAGGTTTGCGACCTCGGCGAGGTGATTGATGTAAGGCTCTTTGCCGCGGCCCTTGCGGGCCATGCCGTTATGGCGGCGAGCGGCAAGTTCGGCAGCTTCGGAGACGAGGCGAATTGGCTGCAGCATGGCAAGACTCCTTTTTCGCCTCAACTGCGCCGCCGCACAGTCCGTTCCTGTCTCGCGAGGAGAACGGCAGCCATCGTGACACCAGGGATCACAGCTTGCCCTTCACCTCGCCGCGGAAGCCGTGGATGACGCGTTTTCCCGCGAGCGCGACGAGCTGGACCTCGCGGGTCTGGCCCGGTTCAAAGCGGACCGCGGTGCCGGCGGCGATGTCGAGGCGCATGCCGCGGGCCTTCTTGCGGTCGAATTTGAGGGCCGGGTTGGTCTCGAAGAAATGGTAGTGCGAGCCGACCTGAATCGGGCGGTCGCCGGTGTTGGCGACCGTGAGCGTCACGGTCTTGCGGCCGGCATTAAGCTCGATCTCGCCGTCCTGGATGAAGAGTTCGCCGGGGATCATTCTTGCTACCTCGTATCGCTCTGCTGCGTCATGGCCGGGCTTGACCCGGCCATCCACGTCTCACCACTCAGCCCAAAGGACGTGGATGCGCGGGTCAAGCCCGGGCATGACGACGTTGATGGACCTGCATTCCTCAACGGATCGGCTCGTGAACGGTGACGAGCTTGGTCCCGTCCGGAAATGTCGCCTCGACCTGGATGTCATGGATCATCTCCGGGATTCCTTCCATCACCTGCGAGCGGGTCAGGACCTGTGCGCCGGCCTGCATCAGGTCGGCGACGGTGCGGCCATCGCGCGCGCCTTCGACGATGAAGTCGGTGATCAGGGCGATGGCCTCGGGGTGGTTCAGCTTGACGCCGCGCTCGAGCCTGCGGCGCGCCACCATGGCGGCCATCGAGACCAGGAGCTTGTCCTTTTCGCGGGGAGACAAATTCATGCGAGCACTCTGATGGTTTTCAAATGATCTAGTTGAGCCACAGCCTCGGCAGCGGGACGGCAGAGGCGCGGCCGAGCACCGTCATCATGTCGGCGCGCAGCCTCATCGCATCTTGGGCACAGAAGCGCGCCATTGCAAACCCATTCCAACAGGAGATGCCGACTTCGCCGCGGAAGGAATCTTGCGCCTCGCGTATCCGCTCCACGACCGCATCATCGCCGGGCACGATCAGCGCGGTGCCGATGGCGACACCGCCACTCGCGACCGCAGGCCGCGCCAGCTTTTCACCGATATTGCCGTCGAGCCTGACGGTCTCGGCAAACACCAATCTACCGCCGCGACGCATCCGCCAGCGGTCGACAAATTCGCCATGGCGCATGGTCTCGCCCATGGCTGAGCGGCCGAACACCACGATCTCACACAGCAGCAGCGACGCACCTTCGGCCAGATCAATGTCGATCCTTCGCGAAATCCGGGCGCGGTCGAACAGGATGGTCTCCTGTGGCAGCCAGGACAGATGCGAGCCGGATTCGGCCTTCAACGCGATATTGAGCTGGGCGGCGGGTCCGGCCGCGCGATAGATCTTCTCGGCGGCGGCTGTCATCAGCGTCAGCCGCGCGCCCTCACGGGCCGCGATATCGATGTCAAAGCGGTCGCCGCCGGCAACCCCGCCGGCGGTATTGACGAACACGGCCGACAGCCCCTCGCCCTCCGGTGAAGGGAAACGTACGCGGAGCGAGCCGGATTCGTGCAAATCACCGCGGCGGGTGACGCCATCGTGCAGGTGCACGCCGAACCGCACCGCACCGCGGGCGCGGTTGGCCGCAAAGGTCGCTGCATCAGCGCGTGCAATCTCGGTGCGCATCCGTCCCCCCGTTTGGCCGGTCGCGTCCCTTATAGCGCCATTTGGCGTGAGATTTCAGCGGGATCGAGATTGGAGCGGTCGCAGGCATATTTCACCGCCCCACGGTCCATCACCGCAAAGGAGTCGCCGAGCTCGCAGGCGAAATCGAGATATTGCTCGACCAGCACGATCGCGATGTTGCCGAGATTGCGCAAATAGGAGATGGCGCGGCCGATGTCCTTGATGATCGAGGGCTGGATGCCCTCGGTCGGCTCGTCCAGCAGCAACAATTTCGGCCGCATCACCAGCGCACGGCCGATCGCTAATTGCTGTTGTTGTCCGCCTGAGAGGTCGCCGCCGCGGCGGCCGAGCATCGATTGCAGCACCGGAAACAGCGAGAACACGTCGTCCGGAATGAAGCGGTTCTCGCGCTTGAGCGGACCGAAGCCGGTCTTGAGATTCTCCTCCACCGTGAGCAGCGGAAAGATCTCGCGCCCCTGCGGCACGAAGCCGATGCCGCGCCGCGCGCGCTCATACGGCTTCAGGCCGGTGATATCGTTGCCGTCGAACTCGATCGTACCTGACGCGATCGGATATTGGCCGACCATCGCGCGGAGCAGCGAAGTCTTGCCGACGCCGTTGCGTCCGAGCACGCAGGTGACCTTGCCGGGCTCGGCCGACAGCGAGACGCCGCGCAGCGCCTGTGCCGCGCCGTAGAAGAGGTTGATGTTGTCGACTTTGAGCATCAGCGATCTCCTATCGCGACGCGGCGAATGGCGGATAGCGAATGGCGAATGGTTAGAATTGCCGCGCTCATAGTCTCCACGCTTCCCTATTCGCTACTCGCCATTCGCTAGTCGCACTACGGCCTATCGACCCAAGTAGACCTCAACGACCCGCTCGTTCGACGAGACCTGGTCGATGCTCCCCTCCGCCAGCACCGTGCCTTCATGCAAGCAGGTCACCTTGACGCCAAGCTCGCGCACGAAGGTCATGTCGTGCTCTACCACCATGATGGTGTGGTCCTTGTTGATCTCCTTCAGAAGCTCCGCGGTCTGGTGGGTCTCGACATCGGTCATCCCGGCCACTGGCTCGTCGACCAGCAGCAGCTTCGGATCCTGCGCCAGCAGCATGCCGATCTCGAGCCACTGCTTCTGGCCGTGACTGAGACTGCCGGCGAGCCGGTTGCGCGCGTCGGTCAGGCGGATGGTCTCCAGCACTTTCTGGATGCGCTCGGTCTCGGCCCTGCTCTCGCGCCAGAACAGCGTGCCCCTGACGCTGTGGTCGACATTGAGTGCGAGCAGGAGATTGTCCTGCACGGTCTGGCTTTCGAACACCGTCGGCTTCTGGAATTTGCGGCCGATGCCGAGCTCGGCGATGCGGGTCTCGTCCAGCCGGGTCAGGTCGGTGACCCCATCGAACAGCACGGTGCCCTCGTCCGGCTTGGTCTTGCCGGTGATGATGTCCATCATCGTGGTCTTGCCGGCGCCGTTCGGGCCGATGATCGCGCGCATCTCGCCCGGCTCGAGCGCGATCGAGAGGTTGTTGATGGCGTGGAAGCCATCGAAGGAGACGTGCACGCCATCGAGATACAGCATCGCGGAAGTGGCACGGGTGTCCATCACGTTCATCGCGCCTGCTCCGCCGGATTGGGTTCGCTGATGCCGTCTTCGCGTGCGGCGCTTTCCGCGGCCGCGTCGCGCTGCGCCCTCCATGGCTCCCACCAGGAATTGAAGGTGCCGACGATGCCCTTGGGCAGCAGCAGCGTCACCAGGATGAACAGCGCGCCCAGCATGAACAGCCAGTACGGCGCAAGCGGGCCTGAGGTGAAGAAGGTCTTGGCATAGTTGACGACGACGGCGCCGAGCGCAGCGCCGACGAGCGTGCCACGGCCGCCGACCGCGACCCAGATCACCGCCTCAATTGAATTGCCCGGCGCGAATTCGCTTGGATTGATGATGCCGACCTGCGGCACATAGAGCGCACCGGCGACGCCGGCCATGCAGGCCGACAGCGTGAACACGAACAGCTTGTAGGATTCGACGCGATAGCCGAGGAAGCGGGTGCGGCTTTCGGCGTCGCGCACCGCGATCAAGACCTTGCCAAGCTTCGAGGTCACGATCGCCCGACAGATCAGGAAACCAACAATTAGCGCAAGACAGCTCAGCGCGAACAAGGCGGCGCGCGTGCCGTCGGCCTGGACGTTGAAGCCCAGGATGTCCTTGAAGTCGGTCAGGCCATTGTTGCCGCCGAAGCCGAAATCATTGCGGAAGAAGGCAAGCAGCAGCGCATAGGTCATCGCCTGGGTGATGATCGAGAGATAGACGCCGGTGACGCGGGAGCGGAAGGCGAGCCAGCCGAAGCAGAAGGCGAGCAGGCCCGGCACCACCAGCACCATCAGGGCCGCGAAGGGGAACATGTCGAAGCCGTACCAGTACCAGGGCAGCTTGTCCCAGTTCAGGAACACCATGAAATCAGGCAGGATCGGGTTGCCATAGACGCCGCGGCTGCCGATCTGGCGCATCAGGTACATGCCCATGGCGTAACCGCCGAGCGCGAAGAAGGCGCCATGGCCGAGCGAGAGGATGCCGCAATAGCCCCAGATCAGATCGATGGAGAGCGCCAGGATCGCGTAGCAGACATATTTGCCCCAGAGCGCGACCAGATAGGTCGGCACCTGCAGGAACGAGCCTTGAGGCAGCAGCAGGTTCGACAGCGGGATCAGGATGCCGGCGGCCGCGACGATAAGGATGAAGGCGGTCGCGGCGCGGTCCAGCGAGCGGGTGAGGATATGCGCGCTCATGCTTCCACCGCCCGCCCTTTCAGCGCGAACAGGCCGCGTGGCCGCTTCTGGATGAACAGGATGATCAGGACCAGGATGGCGATCTTGCCGAGCACGGCGCCGGCGACCGGCTCCAGGAACTTGTTGGCGATCCCCAGCGTGAAGGCGCCGACCAGCGTGCCCCAGAGATTGCCGACACCGCCGAATACGACGACCATGAAACTGTCGATGATGTAGCTCTGGCCGAGATTGGGGCTGACATTGTCGATCTGCGACAGCGCCACGCCCGCGATGCCGGCAATCCCCGAGCCGAGGCCGAAGGTCAGCGCGTCGACGCGCGAGGTGGCGATACCCATCGAGGCCGCCATCCGGCGGTTCTGGGTCACCGCGCGCATCTCGAGCCCGAGCGCGGTGTAGCGCAGCATCGCAAGCAGGATCACGAACACCGCGAGCGTGAAGCAGAGGATCCAGAGCCGGTTATAGGTGATGGTGATCTGGCCGAGCTCGAAGGCGCCGCTCATCCAGGAGGGATTGCCGACTTCGCGATTGGTCGGGCCGAACATTGTGCGCACCGCCTGCTGCAGCACCAGCGACAGGCCCCAGGTCGCCAGCAGCGTCTCCAGCGGACGACCATAGAGGAAGCGGATGATGCTGCGCTCGATCAGGACTCCGATCCCGCCCGCGACCAGGAAGGCGAGCGGCACCGCGATCAGGAGCGAATAGTCGAACAGGCCGGGATAGCGCGTCCGGATCACCTCCTGCACCACGAAGGTGGTGTAGGCGCCCAGCATCACCATCTCGCCATGGGCCATGTTGATGACGCCCATCACGCCGAAGGTGATGGCAAGCCCGATCGCCGCCAGCAGCAGCACCGAGCCGAGCGACAGGCCATACCAGGCGTTCTGCACCGCCGACCACATCGCCAGATTGCTCTGGATCGAGGAGATCGCGCCGGTGATGGCTTGCGCCACCAGCGGCGGCTGGTCGGGGCCGGCGCTGGTCAATAGCGCCAGCGCTTCCTGGTCGCCGCGCGACTTGATGACCCCGACCGCCTCGAGCTTGTCGTTGTCGGAGGCGTCAGACTTGAACAGGATGATCGCCGCACGGGCCTCGGTGAATGCCTGCTTGGCCGCCTTGTCGGTCTCCTTCGCGAGCGCGCCCTCGACCACGGAGAGTGCGTTCTCGTCATGGCTCTTGAAGACGGATTGCGCGGCGGCAACGCGCTTGGCGGGATCGGGCGAGAGCAGCGTCAGGCTGCCGAGTGCGGCCTCCACCGTGCGGCGCAGGCGGTTGTTGAGACGGACGGACGCCGCATTGTCCGGCAGCTTGTCGACGGCGGCACCGGTGGCGGCATCGATGATCTTGCCGTCCGTTTGCGTGATGAAGACTTTCTTGCTCTCGGGATCGGCCGACAGCCGCTCCTCCTGGAGCGCCGAGATGATCGGGAAGGCGAGCGGATTGCCCGAGCTTGCGACCGCCTCGATCGCTGCTTCGGTATCGGAAAATTCGTCATTGGCGAATTTGGCGACCGCGTCCTCGAACGGACCCGCGAAGGCCGGCAGCGCGAAGCAGGCAATCAGCAAGACTGAAAGGACGATCGCGCGAAAACGATCAAGGAAATAGCCAAACACGTGACGACCCCGGCAGGAGTGGTGAGGAGAAGGCGGCGAACGCCGCCGCCTTCTCCAGTCTCTTGGAAGACTGTTTAAATGGACGGCTTAGATCAGGAGCCCTGACCGCCGCACTTGTTGGTCTTGGTGTTCCAGTTGCCGCACTTCTTGCCGACCCAGTCACCGATCAGGTCCCTGGAGCCTTCCAGCTCCTTCGACCAGGCATCGCCCGCGACGAGGCCGGGGGTCTTCCACACCACATCGAACTGGCCGTTGCCCTTGATCTCGCCGATGAACACCGGCTTGGTGATGTGGTGGTTCGGCAGCATCTTGGAGACGCCACCGGTCAGGTTCGGCGCCTCGGTGCCGGGCAGCGCGTCGATCACCTTGTCCGGATCGGTCGACTTCACCTTCTCAACTGCCTTCACCCACATGTTGAAGCCGATGTAGTGCGCTTCCATCGGGTCGTTGGTCACGCGCTTCGGATTCTTGGTGTAGGCCTGCCAATCCTTGATGAACTTCTCGTTGGCGGGCGTCTTGATCGACTCGAAGTAGTTCCAGGCGGCGAGATGGCCGACCAGCGGCTTGGTGTCGATGCCGGCGAGCTCTTCCTCACCGACCGAGAACGCCACCACCGGGATGTCGGTCGCCTTGATGCCCTGGTTGCCGAGCTCCTTGTAGAAGGGAACGTTGGCGTCACCGTTGATGGTGGAGACCACCGCCGTCTTCTTGCCGGCCGAGCCGAACTTCTTGATGTCGGCCACGATCGTCTGCCAGTCGCTATGACCGAACGGCGTGTAGTTGATCATGATGTCTTCCTGCTTGACGCCCTTCGACTTCAAGTAGGCTTCCAGGATCTTGTTGGTGGTGCGCGGATAGACATAGTCGGTGCCCGCCAGCACCCAGCGCTTCACCTTCTCGTCCTTCATCAGGTAGTCGACCGCGGGGATCGCCTGCTGGTTCGGAGCGGCGCCGGTGTAGAACACGTTGCGCTCGGACTCTTCGCCCTCGTACTGCACGGGGTAGAACAGGATGTTGTTCAGCTCCTTGAACACCGGAAGCACGGATTTGCGCGACACCGAGGTCCAGCAGCCGAACACGACCGCGACCTTGTCCTTGGTGATGAGTTCGCGCGCCTTTTCCGCGAACAGCGGCCAGTTCGATGCGGGATCGACGACGACAGCCTCGAGCTTCTTGCCGAGCACGCCGCCTTTCTTGTTCTGCTCGTCGATCAGGAAGAGAATCGTATCCTTCAGCGTGGTCTCGCTGATGGCCATGGTGCCGGAGAGTGAATGCAGGACGCCGATCTTGATGGTGTCGTCGGCGGCTTTGGCCGGAGAAAATGGCGACGACGCCAGGCCCAAAACCAGACCCGCGGCGGCAGCGAGCCAGCCACGGCGGCTCAGCGTCGCTATATCGTGAGTAAGCTGTGTGATCATGAAATGTCATCTCCCTGACGCAGGCGTGAACGCATGCGAACGGCCCCACGGCCGCCTGCGGTCAAGGAATCGCAAGAACCATGCCACGGTCGAAGCACCGCTTAAGCCATTGCTAGCGCACAGCAATTTGGCATTTCCGGGAAAACATAGAGCATCGTCGCCTAATTATTAGGCGCTAGAAATGTATGCCAAAGCGGCAATCAGTTCATTTTTTGAGCAATCAGACCGATTTGGCTAAATTTCCGGCAGCTAATTGTGACGCTGTCACGACATCGGGCTCGCGCCCTGCAATAGCGACTTCGCTCCTGCGGCCGGCCGAATTCGAGGAGAGTTTACCTTGAAAGCGCCGCGTTCATGTTCCATATGGTTGCCATGACCCGCGCGAATCGCCGGGTCGGCGCAAGCTTGCGTGTTCTAAGCCGCCTTGGTTCCAACCAGCCTCGGCGGCTTTTGGCTTGCCTTTGATCAGCCAACAGCACCGATGCCCCAAACACGAGGGTATCACCGATGCCCTCACGCGCCCGGCCGGCATGGCCGGCGCGCCTGACGTTTTGATGGAAAGACCTCCCTTTTGACCTCCTTTCAGGATTTCGGCCTTGCCGATCCCATCGCCCGCGCACTTCGGGAAGAGAACTACGTCACCCCCACTCCGATCCAGGCCCAGACCATTCCGCTCGCGCTCGAAGGCCGCGACGTGATCGGCATTGCGCAAACCGGCACCGGCAAGACCGCGTCCTTTGCGCTGCCGATCCTCAACCGCCTGCTGCAGAACCGCACCAAGGTGCAGCCGAAGTCGTGCCGCGTGCTGGTGCTGTCGCCGACCCGCGAATTGTCGGGCCAGATCCTCGACAGCTTCAATGCCTATGGCCGCCACATCCGCCTTTCTTCCGCACTCGCGATCGGCGGCGTACCGATGGGCCGGCAGGTCCGCTCGGTGATGCAGGGAGTCGAGGTCATGGTCGCCACCCCCGGCCGCCTGCTCGACCTCGTGCAGAGCAACGGCTTGAAGCTCAATCAGGTCGAGTTCCTGGTGCTCGATGAAGCCGACCGCATGCTCGACATGGGCTTCATCAACGACATCAGGAAGATCGTCGCCAAGCTGCCGCAGAGGCGACAGACGCTGTTCTTCTCGGCGACGATGCCGAAGGATATCGCCGAGCTCGCCGAAGCGATGCTGCGTGATCCGGCCCGCGTGGCGGTGACACCGGTGTCCTCGACCGCCGAGCGCGTCACACAGCGCATCATCCAGGTCGATTTCACCGCCAAGCCCGCCATACTGGCGCAACTGTTGAAGCAGGAACCGGTCAACCGCGCGCTGGTGTTCACCCGCACCAAGCACGGTGCCGACAAGGTGGTGAAGGGGCTGGAGAAGGCCGGCATCGCGGCTAACGCGATTCACGGCAACAAGTCGCAGAATCACCGCGAGCGCACGCTAGCGGCCTTTCGTTCCGGCGAAATCCGCACCTTGGTCGCGACCGACATCGCCGCGCGCGGCATCGACGTCGACGGCATCAGCCATGTCGTCAATTACGACCTGCCCAACGTGCCGGAGACTTATGTGCACCGCATCGGCCGCACCGCACGCGCCGGCGCCGACGGCGTTGCGATCTCGCTGATCGCGGGCGCAGAGGAGATGGGATACTTGCGCGACATCGAACGGCTGATCCGGGTGGCGCTGCCGCGCGAAGATCGCCGTACACCGGGCAATCGCGAGCAGGCGCCTGCCCCCGCCGCCCCGCATCGGGCGGCTGGACGAGCGGCGCAGCGGCCCCATATGGCCAAGGGAAATGAATCGCCTCAGGCAGCAAAAGGCCCTCGCCGCCGCCGCCGTGGAGGTGGTAAGAATGGCGCGCCACAGGCGAACCGGGGCGAGTCGCCACGTCCGCCGCAGATCGGCAAGAGCGAGGGCAACCAGGGCAGCGGCATTCAAGGCGTCGCCTTCTTGCACCGCGAAAGCCGGGCGAAACCGCAGCCCAAACGCAACAACCAAACGCAGCACTAGCCGTCAATCGATTCTGGAGAACCACATGGCTAAGGAAGAGCTGATCCAGTTCGAGGGGCTGGTGACCGAAATCCTCCCCGACGCACGCTATCGCGTGCAACTCGATACCGGACACGAGATTGTCGCCTATACGGCCGGCAAGATGAAGAAGAACCGCATCAAGACGCTGGCCGGCGACCGGGTTACGATTGAAATGTCGCCCTACGATCTCGAGAAGGGGCGGCTGATTTTCCGTCACAAGGACGAACGTCCGAGTTCGCCCGGCGGCCCGCCGCGCGGCCAGGCGCCGCGGGGCGGCCAGTTCCGCCGCCGCTGACGTGCCCCGAAGCCGTCCGGAATCGCGCACGACACCCTGACGTCTTGCGCGATCCCGGCGGTTTGCACGTTCGAACGAAATCCGCGCACGTCAGGATTGTTTTAGGGCCGTTTTTCGCATAATATCGGGCTAATCGATTTTCGGCCGGACGACATTAGCCATCCACCGGTATCCCGGTTCAGGTGCTGACGACCCTTCCAAAATTCGATCCACCAGCCTGCCAGAAGCGGGCTTTGACTTGTCTATCTGAGAAGGGACTATCCCGTGAGCATGGGAACCGTGAAGTGGTTTAACGCAACCAAGGGCTACGGCTTCATTCAGCCCGATGACGGCGGCAGCGACGTGTTCGTGCACATCAGCGCAGTCGAGCGCGCTGGCTTGGGCACGCTGCGCGAAGGCCAGAAGATCTCCTACGAGATCGTGTCCGATCGTCGCTCCGGCAAATCCGCCGCCGACAATCTGCGCTCGGCGGGCTGACCGACGGCGGGCCTGCGTCCGCAGCGTTCGCGACTGAAGCAAACGCTCTGGAGCAGGAGCACCGAATAAGAAAGAAGCCGCGCTCACCGCGCGGCTTCTTGTTTTGGTTATGCGCGCAGACCGCGCGTTAAGGCATGATCCGATCAGGCTGAATCCCCACCTCTCCGCTTGCGGGAGAGGTGAACCGGAACCTGCCGCGCGATTCAACCAAATGACATCACGCTCTAGGAAACCGGCGTGCAACTGCTGCCGGCATTGGCGGGCGGAGGATAGTCGACGCAGGTCGAGTGCCTCGGGCGGGTATAAGCCTCGTCTTCCATCG
The DNA here is from genome assembly GCF_029990105.1 of Bradyrhizobium sp. Arg237L. Lineage (NCBI taxonomy): Bacteria > Pseudomonadati > Pseudomonadota > Alphaproteobacteria > Hyphomicrobiales > Nitrobacteraceae > Bradyrhizobium > Bradyrhizobium sp. Arg237L. The sequence goes on from NZ_JAQMIL010000049.1 coordinate 21,729, forward strand.
AAAGGTCGGTCTTGACCACATAGCCGACCGTCGGCGTGTAGGTGTAACTGACCTCGCTCCAGATCAGCCAGGTGTTCGGTATCAGCAACCCCTCAGGAACCGTCACCGTATCCCCCCGGTTGTGCGGCGAAGCCTTGAGCGTCGCCTGTGGCGAGCCGCTGACCATTGCGACGGTGGCCGACTGGCTCCACTGGATCTTCGCGATCTTGTTCTTGTCGATGAATATTTCCGAGACGGTCGCGGACAACGGCGTCAGCGAATAGGGCAGCATGATTGCCCCGCTCGCGGCGAAGACATTCTGCATATCCGTGTTCTTGACGCTGTCCAGCGATTGCGAGGTCAGGTCGGACGTCGCGTGTGCCACCAGCGTCAGCTTGCGCTTGATGGCGATGGCAGAGCTGAGCTCGACCGTTCCGAAGAACAGCACCAGCATGATGGGCACGATCATCGCGAATTCGACAGCCGCCACGCCGCGGCAATCGCGCACGAGATCGCCGATCTTGCGGCGCACGCGCCACGTCGATGAGAGCAAACTCATTCTCATTGCTTCGCTCATGAGCACGTCGCCCCACCAGTCGGAAAGGGCTCGTTCTTGAAGACCGCCGTTCCCGACAACAGGCGTTTGCTGCCGTTGAGATTGGACAGGTCGTATTCGAGATTGTATCCGACGTTGAGGATTTTGATGATGTAGACCGGCCACTCATAGAACAACCTGACCACGACGATGTTGCTGTCCTGGCCAGGACAATATTTCATGTCATTGATGAAGGTGCTGCTTCCATTGATCTGGTTGGGAATCTTGACCACGTTGGCCTGCGCGTAGCTGCGAACGTCGACAGAGATGCCGTTTTTGCAGTCGAACATGAAACTGAGCTTGTGGCCGCAGACTAGATCCTTGAACTGCGCCTGACTGAGCGAGCCGCTTTGCGCCTGGCCGGTCTGGACTATGCGCGCGGTATCCTGGGTGATCGTCTCGAGCACCTGGCTGGCGAAGAAGACCAGCGCCGTCTCGATGATCGCAAACAACAGCGCGAAGAACACCGGCGCGACGAGGGCGAATTCGACGGCGGTTACACCGCGACGATCGCGGCGAAACCGGCGCAACAGGTTGCGGAAAGAGCCAAGGGGCTGCGGCATCGGGGGAGTCTCGCGGGAATGACCCCGCAAGGACTAACCGAAACTGATTGTCGAAATGTTTCGCCGGATCCAGACGGCACGACCCGTTCCGTTAGGCCGGCGTTAAGCATGGACGAACAGCGCAAGGACGCCGCCGCCAACGCCTCTGCAGCTTTCGTCAGTTGGACGATTTGGGGGCGGACCCGCCCTGCCCGCTTGCCTGGGTGCTGAGCGTACCGGCCTGATCGATCGTGGACTTGAAGTAGTTCTCGCCATCGCCGAGCGTCACGCGACGCTGGCAGATCGGCATGCAGCTATAGGATTCCCGCTCGATGCCGCGATAGACGGTGACGAGTTGGTCGCTCGGGCCCTGAACCTGGATCTGGCGATCGACCAGCACCTGGCCGCTGCGGTCCATCGCGATGAAATTGGTGGCGCCATAACCCTTGCCGGTGACGACCACGACGCCGCCGGTCTGCAGCGTCACGTCGGCGATCATGGGGTTGCCGACCACGATGGTGGCGATGCCGGTCGGGAGCTTGACGAGCTTGGCCTGGTCGACATTGACCTCGATCCGATCAGGATCGGCCGCGGCAAAGCCCGCGGAAGGCCAGGCCGTGACGGCGGCTGCGAGAAGGCTGAAGGCGAGACCCGCCAACGTACGGATACGCTCTGACTTGAACGACATGCTCTACCCCGGGACACTGACAAGCCGGCAACCGCGATACGCAGCGGAAGCGGCGCCCGACAGAGCTAAACTGACAACAATTCATGAACGAAGTGCAAAAAGCGCTTCCGCAATTGCACCCGCATTCGTTTCCGGAGTGGACGGGCGACTTGCCTGCTGCATCGCCGCGGCCGCCTACCCAATCCTCTCGTAACCGAGCGCACCTCGATACAGGATTTGATCCAATCACATCGGCATCCAAAAGATTCAAGTTTTACCGAACGTCTTAAGCCCGCGTTGACTCTGCGTCGGAACTGTCAAATTTGGGGCGATCTTTCTGCAATCGAATTAACTGCTGCGCAATTGTCGCACCCCTACGGTCGCGTGCATGGTCACGGTGCTGAGAACGCCGGTGTGACCAAACGATAGTTCGACCAGCCACGTGCACACCAGGAGTAATCTATGAAGAACCTCGTTTCGCGTTTCATTAAGGACGAGTCCGGCGCGACCGCCATCGAGTACGGTCTGATCGCCGCGCTCATTGCCGTCGTGATCATTGGCACTCTTACGACCATCGGCACTCGCCTCGACACCAAGTTGCAGGCCGTGTCGGAGGGGCTGAAGTAGTCAGCCGATGTGGCCCGCACAAAGGCCCCGGCGATCCGGGGCCTTTGTCTTATTCGTCGAGTTGGACGGCGGAAAGCATGCGTAGATCAACTGTTCCACGTCTTGCGGCAGCCAAGGCCTGCTTTCGGGTAGGTAATCCAAACGACGCGTCCGCGCAGATCATCTGCGTCGCCCTGATACTGGCAGTTGTCACGCTCGCCGGCCGGATAGCGGCAGTATGGTGAGTACGCTGCCTTCGCCGATTGTTCACCTCTCGCGGCTAGATTCGAGGCGACCTCATCTGGACCGCACGGGCTGCGTAATCACATGATCCTCGACATTCTTCGCCTGCTGCTGTTTCCCGCACTGATGGCGTTCGCCGCAGCAAGCGACCTTGTCAGCATGACAATTTCAAACCGCGTGTCGCTGGCGCTCATGGCGGGGTTTGTCGTGCTCGCGCTCGCGAGCGGCATGGGGCTCCACGAGGTGCTTTCACATGCCGGCGCCGGCGCCGCCGTGCTCGCGGCCGGATTTGCCTGCTTTGCGTTCGGCTGGATTGGCGGCGGCGACGCCAAGGTTGCGGCCGGCGCCGCGCTCTGGCTCGGCTTCGACCATCTGCTGCCCTATCTGCTCTATGCGTCCCTGTTCGGTGGCGCACTGACGCTGCTTCTGCTGCAGTTTCGACGATGGCCGCTGCCCTATCCGCTGCTGAGCCAAGCCTGGCTGCTGCGGCTGCACGCCAAGGAGACCGGCATCCCTTATGGCATCGCGCTCGCGCTTGGCGCGCTCGTGATCTATCCCGAGACCGACTGGATGAAGGCGGTCGACGTGGCGCATTTCGCAACGCGTTGAACGGGCAGAAGTAACTGCCCGTTAAGGCGATTTAGATACGCCTCATTAACCATGCTTTGACGAATAGCTGGTCAACTGCCGATCACAGCGGCGGGAACCGTCGCGTCGTCCTGTGGAAAGTGAAGCGTAATGAATACCGCCCGCATCGTGGTCCTGGCTATTGCCGGCGTTGCCGGCCTCGCGGCGCTGTATCTGGCGAGCGGAGGTGGCGACCGACCCGCTCCCAAGACCGAGCCGGTGGCGCAACTGCCGACCGTCGACATCCTGGTCGCGAAGTCCGATATCGGCCTCGGCCAGTCGGTCAAGGCCGAGGACTTGCAGTGGCAGAGCTGGCCGGCCTCGAGCGCGAGCAGCTCGTTCATGCGGCGCGACAGTAAGGCCGATGCCATGAAGGACGCCATCGGCTCAATTGCGCGAGCGCCCTTTATCGCCGGCGAGCCGATCCGCGAGCAGAAGTTGGTAAGAGCCGATGGCAGCGGCTTCATGGCCGCGATCCTGCCGTCCGGCATGCGCGCGATCTCGACCGAAATCTCGCCGGAGACCGCTGCCGGCGGCTTCATCCTGCCGAACGACCGGGTCGACGTCATTCTCTCCAAACGCAGCAAGAATCCGGACAGCAATGGCCCCGACGTCGTCAATTCGGAGATCATCCTGAGCAATGTCCGCGTGCTTGCGATCGACCAGGCGCCGAAGGAAAAGGACGGCACCAGCGCGCTGATCGGCAAGACCGTGACACTCGAGCTCAAGCCCGAACAGGCGGAGACGCTGGCACGTGCCCGCCAGAGCGGCACGCTGACGCTGGCGCTGCGCAGCATCGCCGACGTCAATATCGTCGAAGCCAACGCCGACAATCAAATGCGCAGGCGCGGCCAAACCATCAACGTCATCCGCTACGGCATCGCCAGTCCGCAAACGGTACAGAAGTGAGCGAAAGGGCGCGGGGAATGAGAGGCTGGGGGAATCGATCGATGCTGCGGGCTTTCGTCGTTCGCGCCCTGTCGTTTTCGGCCGCCGTTGCGTTCGCGCTCAACCCGGCCCTGACGCCGGTGGTGGCGAGCGATTACCGCGTCACGGCGCCGCCAACGGCGGACGGCCAGGCCAACGCGCGCTTCCTGTCGCTCGGGGTCGGCAAATCGGTCGTGGTCGACCTGCCCCGCGATATCAAGGATGTGCTGGTGGCCGATCCCAAGATCGCCAATGCCGTGATCCGCTCGTCGCAGCGCGCCTATATCATCGGCGCCGCGATCGGCCAGACCAACATCGTGTTCTTCGATTCCGCCGGCGCACAGATCGCCGCCTATGACATCGCCGTGAAGCGCGACCTCAATGGGGTACGCGCCGCGCTCCGCCAGGCGTTGCCGAATGCCGACATCCAGATCGACGGCGTCGGCGACGGCGTGGTGCTGACCGGCACGGCTTCGAGCCCGATCGAGGCGCAGCAGGCCGGCGATCTCGCCGCGCGGCTTGCCGGCGGCCCTGAAAAGGTGGTCAATTCGATCGTGGTCCGCGGCCGCGACCAGGTGATGCTCAAGGTCACCGTCGCCGAGGTCGCACGCTCCATCGTCAAGCAGCTCGGCATCGATCTCACCGCCAACCTGAACTACGGCACGGCGGTGGTGAATTTCAGCAACGCCAATCCCTTCACCGCCTATGGCCGCGCGCTGGTGCCCGACAACACGGCGACAACCTCGTTCGGCGCCACCCCCTCGGTGAGGGCGACGCTGCGCGCGATGGAAAGCGCGGGCGTGGTGCGGACGCTGGCCGAGCCGAATCTGACGGCCATCTCCGGAGAGTCCGCGACCTTCATCGCGGGCGGCGAATTCCCAATTCCAGCGGGCTACTCCTGCGACCCCACAACCCATGTCTGTACAACGCAGATCCAGTTCAAGAAATTCGGCATCTCGCTGAACTTCACGCCGATCGTGCTGACCGAGGGCCGCATCAGCCTGCGGGTGATGACCGAGGTGTCCGAACTGTCGAACGACAATTCGATCACGATCTCGCAATCCGTCACCGCCAATCAGGTCAACGCGCTGACCATTCCCTCGATCAAGACCCGCCGCGCGGAAACGACCCTGGAAATCCCCTCCGGCGGCGCGATGGCGATGGCCGGCCTGATCCAGGAGCAGACCAAGCAGGCGATCAACGGCTTTCCGGGCCTTGCCCAACTGCCGATCCTCGGCACGCTGTTCCGCAGCCGCGACTTCGTCAACAACCAGACCGAGCTGATGGTGCTGGTGACCCCCTATGTCGTGCGCGCGGTGGCGCAGAAGGACCTGTCGCGGCCGGACGATGGTTTTGCCAATGCATCCGACCCGCAAGCCGACTTCCTCGGCAGCATCAATCGCATCTATGGCGTGCCGGGCCGTACCGAGCCGGGGCGAAATTACCGTGGCACTTACGGCTTCATTACCGACTGAGGCGGGACGATGACACCCAAGCTGACATCCAAACGATCCGCCGATCGCAACCGCACCCTCGCTCGCCTCGGGGCGCTGATCGGCATTGCGGTGGCGCTCGGCGCCTGTCGGCACACGGAAGATTCGCCGCTGGCGAGCTTTCCCGACGATTATCGCCTGCGCCATCCGATCGCGGTCCAGGAAGCCGACCGCTCCATCGTGGTGTTCGTCGGCAGCGGTCGCGGCGGCCTCACCGCCGAACAGCGCGCCGACGTGATGGGGCTGGCGCAGACCTGGCTGCGCGAAGGCACCGGCGCGATCAGCATCGACACGCCGCTCGGCACGCGGAATGCGCGCGCCGCCGCCGATTCCTTACGCGAGATCCAGGCGACCTTCGCCGCCGCCGGCGTGCCACCGCGCGCGGTCGCCGTGCGCCAGTATCGTCCCGAGGATCCGCGCCATTTCGCGGCGATCCGTATCAACTATGCGCGGATCTCGGCGGTGGCCGGCCCGTGCGGCACCTGGCCGGAGGACCTTGGGCCGTCGATCAACAACAAGAGCTATTTCGACAACAAGCCCTATTACAATTTCGGCTGCGCCAGCCAGCGCAACCTCGCCTCCATGGTCGACAATCCGAGCGATCTGGTGCAACCGCGCGCGGAGACGCCGCCTTACACCGAGCGGCGTGACGTGGCCTTCGAAAAGTATCGCAAGGGCGTCGCGACAACGACGACCTATCCCGAGGCCGACATGGCCAAACTGAGCAATGTCGGCAAATGATCAGCTACGCGCGCCAGAACTCCGACGCCCAGCCTGACGTCCCGCCGCAGGTGGAGGAGCATATTGCCCCGGCGCCGCGGGTGTCGGTGCAGGCGTTCTGCGATACGGTGGAGACCGCCGCCGCGGTGCAGTCAGCCGGCGAGGACCGCAGGCTCGCCAAGGCGCATCTGAAGATCCAGATGGGCGGCATGGCCGCCGCCATCGAGGCCTATCGCTCGGCGCCGACGCCAAACGTCATCATCCTGGAAACCGGGACCAATAGCGACATCCTCGCCGGTCTCGACCAACTCGCCGCGGTCTGCGACGCCGGCACGCGCGTGATCGTGATCGGCCGCCTCAACGATGTCGCGCTCTATCGCGAGTTGGTGCGCCGCGGCGTCAGCGACTACATGATCGCGCCTGTTGTCACCATCGACGTGGTGCGCTCGGTCTGCAACCTGTTCTCGGCGCCCGAGGCCAAGGCGGTCGGGCGCATCCTTGCCGTGGTCGGCGCCAAGGGTGGTGTCGGCGCGTCCACCGTGGCGCACAACGTCGCCTGGGCGATCGCGCGCGACCTGGCGCTGGATTCCGTCGTCGCCGATCTCGATCTCGCCTTCGGCACGGCCGGCCTCGACTACAACCAGGATCCGCCGCAGGGGATCGCCGAGGCCGTGTTCTCGCCCGACCGTGTCGACACCGCCTTCATCGACCGGCTGCTGTCGAAATGCACCGATCACTTGAGTCTGCTCGCGGCGCCCGCCACGCTCGACCGCGTCTACGATTTCGGCGCCGAGGCGTTCGATGCGATCTTCGACACGCTTCGCACCACCATGCCCTGCACCGTGCTCGACGTCCCGCACCAATGGTCGGGCTGGACCAAGCGGGCGCTGATCGCCGCCGACGACATCCTGGTGGTCGCAGTCCCCGACCTTGCCAACCTGCGCAACACCAAGAACCTGGTCGACCTCTTGAAGGCCTCGCGGCCGAACGACCGCGCGCCGATCTATTGCCTCAACCAGGTCGGCGTGCCGAAGCGCCCCGAGATCAACGCCGCCGAATTCGCCAAGGCGATCGAGGCCGAGCCGATCGCGACGATACCGTTCGATCCGCAGATCTTCGGCTCGGCCGCCAATAACGGCCAGATGATCGCGGAGATCTCCGCCAATCATCGCACCATCGAGATGTTCCTGCAGATCGCGCAGCGGCTGACCGGCCGCGGCGAGACCAAGAAAACCAAAGGGTCGTTCCTGTCGCCCTTGCTGGAGAAGCTGCGGGCGAAATAGCCGGTCTGGAGCAGAGTCGTGTTTGGTAAGCGTAGCGCAAATGACAGTGAAGTGCGGGCACTGAGGCCCGCCGTTCACGCGCCGGAATCTTTGGCCGCAGCCGCGCCGGCGCGCGAGATGGCGCCTCCGACCATGCCTTCGCCCCCGATCGCCCCGCCCAAGCCGCCGCCGGCGCCGACCGTCGACACGCGCCGATCCGACACTTACTATCAGGTCAAGGCCACCATCTTCGGTGCGCTGATCGAGGCGATCGACCTCGCTCAGCTCGCGAAGCTCGACGGCGATTCCGCGCGCGAGGAAATCCGCGACATCGTCAACGAGATCATCGCGATCAAGAACATCGTGATGTCGATCGCCGAGCAGGAAGACCTGCTCGACGACATCTGCAACGACGTGCTCGGCTACGGCCCGCTCGAGCCGCTGTTGTCGCGCGACGACATCGCCGACATCATGGTCAACGGCGCCGGCACGGTTTACATCGAAGTCGCCGGCAAGATCCAGCGCACCGGCATCCGCTTCCGCGACAACCAGCAGCTTCTCAACATCTGCCAGCGCATCGTCAGCCAGGTCGGCCGCCGCGTCGACGAATCTTCGCCGATCTGCGACGCCCGCCTCGCCGACGGCTCGCGCGTCAACGCCATCGTGCCGCCGCTCGCGATCGATGGACCCGCGCTCACCATCCGCAAATTCAAGAAGGACAAGCTGACACTGGAGCAGCTCGTCAAGTTCGGCGCGATCTCGCCGGATGGCGCGAGCATTCTGCAGATTATCGGCCGCGTCCGCTGCAACGTCTTGATCTCTGGCGGCACCGGCTCCGGCAAGACCACGCTGCTCAACTGCCTGACCAACTATATCGAGCACGACGAACGCATCATTACCTGCGAGGACGCCGCCGAGCTGCAACTGCAGCAGCCGCATGTGGTGCGGCTGGAAACCAGGCCGCCTAATATCGAAGGCGAAGGCCAGGTCACGATGCGCGAACTGGTCCGCAACTGCCTGCGTATGCGCCCTGAGCGCATCATCGTCGGCGAAGTCCGCGGACCCGAGGCGTTCGACCTGTTGCAGGCGATGAACACCGGCCACGACGGCTCGATGGGCACGCTGCACGCCAACAACCCGCGCGAGGCACTGTCGCGCTGCGAATCCATGATCACGATGGGCGGCTTCTCGCTGCCCTCGCGCACCATCCGCGAGATGATCTGCGCCTCGATCGACGTCATCATCCAGGCGGCGCGCCTGCGCGACGGCTCCCGCCGCATCACCCACATCACCGAGGTGATGGGCATGGAGGGCGACACCATCATCACGCAGGACATCTTCCTGTACGACATCGTCGGTGAGGACGCCAACGGCAAGATCATCGGCCGGCATCGCTCGACTGGCATCGGCCGGCCGAAATTCTGGGAGCGCGCCCGCTACTATAACGAGGAGAATCGCCTCGCCGCCGCGCTCGACGCCGCCGAAGCGCCGCCGCCGGCATAAGGAAGCCGATGATGAACCTGCAATCGCTCGCCCTCGCCTTCCTCGCCGCAACCGCCGTCGGCGGACTCGGCTGGGTCTTCCTCTATCCGTTGCTGTCCGGGGAGAAGCAGGCGGAAGCGCGCCGCGCCTCCATCGGCCGCTCCGAACCCGCAACCACGCGGCAGGCCGAACGGACCCAGCGTTCGCGCCGCGAGCAGGTCGAAGGGACCTTGCGCGAGCTCGACGCGCGCCGGCAGAAGGAGGCGAAGGTCTCGCTGAGCAAGCGCCTGACCCAGGCTGGCCTCGACTGGACGCCTCAGAAGTTCTGGATCGTTTCCGCCATCCTTGCAGCGATCGGCTTCGTGCTCTCCTACATGATCAGCGGCGGACTGTTGGGCTCAGTAGGCATTGCCTTCGCCGCCGGCTTCGGACTGCCGCGCTGGCTGCTCGGCTTCCTGAAAAAGCGCCGCGAAGCGGCGTTCCTGAAGGCGCTCCCCGACGCCGTCGACGTGATCGTGCGCGGCATCAAGGCCGGCCTGCCGCTGTTTGAATCGCTCAAGGTGGTCGCCAGCGACTCGCCTGAGCCGCTCAAGAGCGAGTTCAAGGCAATCATCGAGACACAGACCATCGGCATGCCGCTTGGCGATGCCTGCGCCCGCCTCTACGAGAGCATGCCGGTGCCGGAAGCGAATTTCTTCGGCATCGTGGTCTCGATCCAGCAGAAATCCGGCGGCAATCTCTCGGAAGCGCTTGGCAACCTCTCCAGGGTGCTGCGCGACCGCAAGAAGATGAAAGAGAAGATCAAGGCGATGTCGATGGAAGCCAAGGCTTCCGCGGGTATCATCGGCGCACTGCCCCCAACCGTTATGCTGCTCGTCTATATCACGACGCCTCAATACATCTCGCTGCTGTGGACCCATCCGACCGGTCAATTGATGTTGGTAGCCTGTCTGGTCTGGATGAGCATCGGCATCTTCGTGATGAAGAAGATGATCAATTTCGATTTCTGACGGGTGAAGCATGATTGATCTTCTGGCCAGCAAGCTCCACGACGTCAGGTTCATGACCATGCTGCTCGCGGCGATCGCCGTGAGCGCGACCTGCTACTCGCTGATCATGCCGTTGTTCGCCGGCGAGAACCTTCAGAAGCGAATGAAGGCAGTGGCGAGCGAACGCGAGCGCATCCGCCAGCGCGAGCGCGAGCGGCTGGCCAAATCGGAAAAGGCGTCGCTGCGGCAGGCGCCGAAGCAGATGGTCTCCAAGGTCGTGGAAGACTTCAACCTGAGCAAATGGGTGGCGCAGGAGAGCGCTCGCGAGAAGCTCGTCATGGCGGGCTATCGCGGCAACGCTCCTTATGTCACCTTTCTGTTCTTCCGCGCTCTGACGCCGATCGTGATGCTGGTCGGCGCCGCACTGTATGTTTTCGTAATCGCGCAACTGCAAACGTCACTGCTGACGAAGATCGGTATCTGCCTCGGCGCGGCGTATCTCGGGCTGCAGGCGCCCATGCTGTTCTTGAAGAACGCCATCACCAAGCGTCAGCTTTCGATCAGGCGCGCCTTTCCCGACGCGCTCGACCTGCTCTTGATCTGCGTCGAATCCGGCATGTCGGTCGAAGTCGCTTTCAGGAAAGTCGCAACCGAGATCGTCGGACAATCGGTGGCGCTGTCGGAAGAGTTCACGCTCACCACGGCGGAGCTCTCCTACCTGCAGGACCGCAAGACGGCCTATGAAAACCTCGCCACGCGCACCGGGCTCGAGAGCGTAAAATCGGTCTGCCTGGCGCTGCAGCAGTCCGAGCGTTACGGCACGCCGCTCGGCCAGAGCCTGCGCGTGATGGCGCAGGAGAATCGCGACATGCGTATGGCCGAGGCCGAGAAGAAAGCCGCCTCGCTGCCGCCGAAACTGACGGTGCCGATGATCCTGTTCTTCCTGCCCTGCCTCTTCATCGTCATTCTCGGCCCGGCCGTCATCAAAGTCATGGCGGCGATGCACTGAACCGATTGTGTGGCCCGAGAGAGGATCTTAAGCTACACCGCCTGAGACGGATCAGTCGTCGCGCGCGACGATCGGCACCGGTTTCGCCGCTGCGGTCCGCGGATTGTCCCGGCCCTTCAGCATGTCGCGGAGGTAGGCGACATTGGCGGCGGCTTCGTCGGCCGGCAGGTCGGCCTTGACGATGTTCTCGGCTTCCGCGAACCGGCCCTGCAGGCCGACCACCAGGGCAAGGTTCTGCCGCACCCGGCTGTCGGCGCGGCTGCTGCCATACGCTCGGCGCAGATTCTCTTCGGCCTTGGGCAGGTCGCGGCTCAGCATGTAAGACAGGCCTAGATTGGACAGCACCGACGGCTCGTCCGGAGCGAGGCGAAGCGCGCTCGCATAATAGCGGCGTGCCTCGTCATGCCGGCCAAGCCTGTCGAGCGTGGTTCCCTGCACCGACAGGATGCGCCAATCGGGATTGTCGGGTGAGTGCGCGCGGCTCAGCACGTCGAACGCCGCCTGCGCATTGCCGTTGTCGGCAAGCGCCCGGCCATACGCCGCGAGCAGCGGCCGGTTGCCGGGATTGGCGATGGTGGCCTGCTCCAGCATCGCGACCGCCTGCGCGCGCTGTCCGGTCGTACGCAGCGCCTGACCGTAACCGATCGCGGCTTCGACGTCCTTCGGGTTGGCGCGATAGCGCTCGCCATAGAAATCGACGGCGCGGCGCGGGTCGTCCGGCGCGGCGGCGGCCGTCCTCGTCCGTGTGGTCAGCGGGCCCGCGACATCTGAGAGCGTCTGGCAGCCGCCAAGACTTGCCGCCAGCAGCGCCGAAAGGGCAGCCGACGCGAGAGCGCGGGCAAGACTGGACTGTCGACGCATAGCGCTTTAACTCACAATATCGCGCGAAAAGATCGAGCCGAATGCACCAGCAATAGACTGTTAACCCTAACGTCTGGTTAACTGGCGTGCTCCGGAAAAGTGGAGACCGGTTTTCCGATAAGAGCACGCTCAAACAAGAATCAGCGCCCCTGCCATTTGATGAGAGTCGCATGCCATCCATCTTCGAAACTGCATCCGCATCGAACGCCATTCCCATCACTTTCGTCACGAAATCGAACTGGGAGCAGATCCGCGAGACGCTTCCCGCGCATGCGCGGCAGTTCGCGCAGGCCAATGGCTTTGCGGCCAAGCCCGGCAAATATCTGGCGCTGCCGGCGCCTGACGGTTCGCTCGCACAGGTGCTGTTCGGACTTGAGGATGAGGCAAGCCGGTCGCGTGATCCATTCCGGCCGGGCAGCCTGCCCGGGTTGCTGCCATCAGGCGTCTACCGCTTCGCCAATGCGCCGCACGATACGCGGCTCGCCGCACTCGCCTTTGCGCTCGGCAGCTACCGCTTCCGCCGCTATCGCAAGGCGGAAATGCCCGACGTGCGGCTGGTGCCGCCGGATGGCGTTGATGCGGCAGACCTGGCGCGCATGGTGGAGGCCGCATGCCTGGCGCGCGACCTCATCAACACGCCCTCGAACGACATGGGGCCGCAGGAGCTGGCGCAGGCGGCGGAACAGATAGCGTCGCGGTTCGGCGCCACGTTTAACTGCATCATCGGCGACGAGCTCGTGCGACAGAATTTTCCGCTGATCCACGCCGTCGGCATGGCCTCGAGCCGCGCGCCACGGCTGATCGATCTCACCTGGGGTAACCCCGATCACCCCAAGGTGACGCTGGTCGGCAAGGGCGTTTGCTTCGATACCGGCGGGCTCGACCTGAAACCATCGAGCGGCATGCTCATCATGAAGAAGGACATGGGCGGTGCCGCCAATGTGCTTGCGCTTGCGCAGATGGTGATGGACGCGAAGCTCAAGATAAGGCTGCGCGTGCTGATCCCTGCGGTCGAGAACGCGGTCGCGGGCAACGCTTTCCGCCCGCTCGACATCTTCACCTCGCGCAAGGGGCTGACGGTCGAGATCGGCAATACCGACGCCGAGGGACGGCTGGTGCTCGCCGATGCGCTGGCACTCGCCGACGAGGAGAAGCCGGATCTCCTGATCGACCTCGGCACGCTCACGGGCGCCGCGCGCGTGGCGCTGGGGCCGGACCTGCCGCCCTTTTACACGCAGGATGATACGCTAGCCGCGGAGGTGGCAGCGCATGCGAGAGCGGAGCACGATCCGTTGTGGCGCATGCCGCTATGGCCCGCCTACGATGCCTGGCTGGATTCGAAGACCGCCGATATCACCAACGCCCCGTCGGGCACGTTCGCCGGTTCGGTCACCTGCGCGCTGTTCCTGCAACGCTTTGTCGAGCACGCCAAACGCTGGCTGCATGTCGATATCTACGGCTGGACTCCCAGCGCGAAACCGGCGCGGCCCGAAGGCGGCGAATGCCAGGCGGCGCGCGCGATCTACAAACTGTTGAGCCAGCGCTATGGATGATCCGCGCCTGACACCTTCCCGCGGCGACATCGCCGCGAAATACCTCGAAGGCAAGGTGAGCGCTGAGCGCTTCGTTGCCGGCGAGGAGTTCGAGATCGCGCACGCACTCGCGCCGCTCCGCGAAGCGCCACGCTCCGACGCCACGCTGCTGACGCAGGCCCTGAAGGGCGAGCGCCTCACCATCTATGACCGCAACAGCGAGGGATTCGCCTGGGCCCAGCTTGGCAGCGACGGCTATGTCGGCTGGCTGTCCGATGCCGCGCTGGCAAAACCTTCCGCCGCGCCGACCCACAAGGTGACGGCGCTGCGGACCTTCGCCTTTCCCGGCCCCTCGATCAAGCTGCCGCCGGTCGAGACGCTGCCGCTCGGCGCCCGGCTGAACGTCGCGCGCGAAGACGGCGTGTTTGCGGTGACACGCGAAGGCTGGCACCTGCCGCGCCGCCATGTCGGCGGCATCGACGCGATCGAGGATGATTTCGTCACTGTGGCCGAACGTTTCATCGGGACGCCTTATCTCTGGGGCGGCAAGAGCAGCCTCGGCATCGATTGCTCCGGCCTGGTGCAGGTCGCGCTGACCGCCGCCGGCACCGGCTGTCCGCGCGACAGCGACATGCAGCAGGAGGGCCTCGGGCGCGAGCTGAGCGCGACGGAAGCAAGGAAGCTGCAGCGCGGCGACCTGATCTTCTGGAAGGGCCATGTCGCCATCGTACGCGATGCCACAACGATCGTGCACGCCAATGCGCATCACATGGCAACCGTGATCGAGCACGCCACGGAGGCCATCGCCCGCATCAAGGCGGCAGGCAGTGACGTGGTCGCGATCAAGCGGCTTTAACTCGTAGCCTGGGTGGAGCGCAGCGCAACCCGGGACAACTGCGTCAACATCCACCAGCGGCCCCGGGTTACGCTGACGCTCCACCCGGGCTACGACGCCAATGCGTGTCGAGCACGGGGGCCTCATCCTTCGAGACGCCGCTTCGCGGCTCCTCAGGATGAGGGGAAACACGGTGCTCTCGGGACGGTCAGACGTTGCCGCAGGCTAAACTGCCCGCCCCTCATGGTGAGGAGGCGCCAACGGGTCCGCGCGAAGCGCGGCCCGATGACAGGCTCCGCGCCGTCTCGAACCATGAGGCCCAACTGTCACTCAGGTCGCCTCCGCGCCATTGCCGGCCGTCTCCAGGCGGAAGGCGGCGGCGAAGAGGGCGCGGGTGTAGTTGCTCTTCGGATTCTTGAACAGCTCGGAGGCCGGCCCCTCCTCCTCGACCTTGCCGGACTTCATCACGATCAGATGGCTGGCGAGCGACGCCACCACGCGCAAATCGTGCGAGATGAACATGTAGGTGAGGTCGCGCTTGCGCTGCAATTCGCGCAAGAGGTCGACCATCTGCGCCTGGAACAGCATGTCGAGCGCGCTGGTCGGCTCGTCCAGCACCACGAAATTCGGCTCCAGCACCACCGCGCGCGCGATCGAGATGCGCTGGCGCTGGCCGCCGGAGAACTCATGCGGATAGCGGAAGCGCCATTCCGGCTTGAGGCCGACATCCGTCAGTGCCTTGATCACCCGCGCCTCGCGCTCTCCGGCCGACAACTGGCGCTGATGAACAGTCAGCCCTTCAGCCACGATGTCGCCGACCGACATGCGCGGGCTCAGCGCGCCGAACGGATCCTGGAACACGATCTGCATGTCGCGGCGGAACGGGCGCATCTGCTTGAAGCGCAGGCCCTGGATGTTGCTCCCTAAGAACACGATCGGCCCGTCGGAGGAGATCAATCGCAGCAGCGCGAGCCCCAGCGTGGTCTTGCCCGAGCCGGATTCGCCGACCACGCCGAGCGTCTCGCCCTTGCGCACCGCGATGCTGACGCCGTCGACCGCCTTGATATGACCGACAGTGGAGCGCAGCAATCCGCGCTTGATCGGGAACCAGACCTTCAGATCATCCGCCGAGATCACCACCGGCTGGTCCGGGCGTGGCGGCGCCGGATCGGGCTTCGGCTCTGCGGCGAGAAGATCGCGCGTATAGGGATGCTTGGGCGCGGTGAAGACCTGCTCGACCGGGCCGTGCTCGACGATCTTGCCACCATTCATGACGCAGACGGTGTCGGCGATGCGGCGGACAATGCCAAGATCATGGGTGATGAACAGCATGCTCATGCCGAGCCGGGTGCGGATCTCGGCCAGCAGCGCCAGGATCTGCGCCTGCACGGTGACGTCGAGCGCCGTCGTCGGCTCGTCCGCGATCAAAAGGTCGGGCTCATTGGCGAGCGCCATCGCGATCATCACCCGCTGGCGCTGGCCGCCGGAGAGCTGATGCGGATAGCTTTGCAGCCGCGTCTCGGGCTCGGGAATGCCGACCTGCGTCAGGAGCTCAATGGTGCGCGCCCGCGCCGCCGCGCCGCGCACGCCGCTGTGCAGCGACAGGATCTCGCCGATCTGCCCCTCGATGGTGTGGAGCGGATTGAGCGAGGTCATCGGCTCCTGGAAGATGATCGAGATGTCATTGCCCCGCACCTCGCGCATCTCTCGCTCCGAGGCGGTAAGAAGGTCACGGCCCTTGAAGCGGATGGTGCCGGAAGGATGCGACGCGGCCGGATAGGGCAGCAATTTCAGGACCGACAGCGCGCTGACGGACTTGCCCGAGCCGGATTCGCCGACCAGCGCGAGGCATTCGCCACGCTTGATCGAGAACGAGACATGGTCGACCGCGATCGACGGGCCGAACGCGACCGAGAGGTCGCGGACATCGAGCAGCGGCTGGTTGATGGCGTCCATGAGCTGCCCTACCTGAACGTCTTGCGCGGGTCGAAGGCGTCGCGCGCGGCCTCGCCGATGAAGATCAGGAGCGAGAGCATGATCGCGACCGAGAAGAAGCCGGTGAAGCCGAGCCACGGCGCCTGCACATTGGCCTTGCCCTGCGCCAGCAACTCGCCGAGCGAAGGCGAGCCCGGCGGCAGGCCGAAGCCCAGGAAGTCCAGCGCGGTCAGCGTCATCACCGAGGATGAGACGATGAACGGCAGGAAGGTCATGGTCGCCACCATCGCGTTCGGCAACAGGTGGCGGAACATGATCACCGCATTGGAGACGCCGAGCGCGCGCGCCGCCTGGATGTACTCGAAATTGCGCCCGCGCAGGAATTCCGCACGCACCAGGCCGACCAGCGACACCCAGGAGAACAAGAGGAGGATGCCGAGCAGGATGAAGAAGCCCGGCGGCAGCACCGCGGAGATGATCAGAAGCAGATAGAGCGAGGGGATCGCGGTCCAGACCTCGATCAGGCGCTGGAAGGTGAGATCGATCCAGCCGCCGAAATAGCCCTGCACGCCGCCGGCGGCGACGCCGATGATCGAGGACAGGATGGTCAGCGTGAGGCCGAACAGCACCGAAATCCGGAAACCGTAGATCAGGCGCGCGACCACGTCGCGGCCCTGGTCGTCGGTGCCGAGCCAGTTGTATTCGAGGTCGCGGCAGCCGCTGAGATGCTTCCTCTCGACCACCTCCTTGCACTGCTCTTCGGTCAGCAGCCAGGTCGGCTTCGACGGCGCCGGGGTCGGCAGATCGAGATTGTGGGTGTCGTAGGAATAGCGGATCGGCGGCCAGATGATGGTGCCGCTCTTGGCCGCGATCTGCTTCTGCAAGTAGGGATCGCGGTAGTCAGCCGTGGTCTCGAAATCGCCGCCGAACGTCGTCTCCGCATAGTTGAAAAGCACCGGCCAATAGAGCCGGCCGTCATATCTGACCATCAGCGGGCGATCATTCGCAATGAAGTTGGCGAACAACGAGACCACGAATAGCACCAGGAATATCCAGAACGACCAGTAGCCCCGGCGGTTGGCCTTGAAGTTCTGCCAGCGGCGCTTGTTGAGCGGCGACGGCTCGAAGGGATGGCGGCTCGGCGGCACGGCCTCGCCGAGCGGCGATTGCGTGGTGGTCTCGACGGGTTGGGGCGCGAGCATCGTCATCAGACTTCCCTCGCCTCGAAATCGATCCGGGGATCGATCCACATGTAAGCGAGATCGGAGATCAGGTTCACGACCAGGCCGACCAGCGAAAAGATGAACAGCGTGCCGAACACCACCGGATAGTCGCGGTTCAGGACGCTCTCAAAGCCGAGCAGGCCGAGCCCGTCGAGCGAGAAGATGGTCTCGATCAAAAGCGAGCCGGAGAAGAAGGCGTGGATGAACGCGCTCGGGAAGCCGGCGATCACGATCAGCATCGCGTTACGGAAGATGTGGCCGTACAGCACCTGCGTCTCGCTGCAGCCCTTGGCGCGCGCAGTCATGACATATTGCTTGCGGATCTCGTCCAGGAACGAGTTCTTGGTCAAGAGCGTCATGGTGGCAAACGCCCCGAGCGCCATCGAGATCAAGGGCAGCGTGATGTGCCAGAAATAGTCGAGGATCTTCCAGTACCAGGGGAATTGCGACCAGCCGTCCGAGGTCAATCCGCGCAACGGGAACACGTTGAAGAACGAGCCGCCGGCGAACAGGATGATCAACAGGATCGCGAACAGAAAGCCAGGAATCGCAAAGCCGATGATGACCACCGCCGAGGTCCAGGTGTCGAACCGAGAGCCGTCATGCACGGCTTTCCGGATGCCGAGCGGGATCGAGATCAAATAGGTCAGCAGCGTCATCCAGATGCCGAGCGACATCGACACCGGCAGCTTCTCCTTGATCAGCTGGATCACGCTGACGTCGCGGAAATAGCTCTTGCCGAAATCGAAGCGGGCGAAATTCCATACCATCAGCGCGAAGCGCTCGGGCGCCGGCTTGTCGAAGCCGAACTGCTTTTCGAGATTCTTGATGAAGGCCGGATCGAGGCCCTGCGCGCCGCGGTACTTCGAGTTGACGGCGTCTGCCGAGGCGCCGCCCGGCGCGCGCGCGGCAAAATCGCCGCCGGATGAACCCGAAACCCGCGAGGTGCCGCCGGTATCGGCGCCGGAGAGCTGCGCCAGCACACGCTCGACCGGTCCGCCCGGCGCGAACTGCACGACAACAAAGGACACGAAGAGGATGCCGAGCAGCGTCGGCACCATCAAGAGAATGCGGCGGGCGATATAGGCGGTCATGTCTTACTTCGCCTGTTCGGCGTTGCCGGCCTTGGCCGGGTCGATCCACCAGTTCTCCGGCGCTCCCACGCCTTGCGCGTAGCGCGCCGGCTTCGGCGGATGGGCGAACAGGTCCCAATAGGCCACCTTGTGCGTGTTGGCGTACCATTGCGGCACCCAATAGCGCCCGGCGCGGAACACCCGGTCGAAAGCCCGGCAGGCGGTGGTCAGCTCCGCCCTGGTCTCGGCGGCGATGATCTTCTCGACCAATGCATCGATCACCGGGCTGGAAATGCCTGCGAGGTTATAGGAGCCTTTGGTATTGGCGGCCTGGGAGGAGAAGAACGCCCGCATGACATCGCCAGGAGTCGCCGACATCGAGAAGCGCTGGATGGTCATGTCGAAGTCGAAATCCTCCAGCCGCGCGCGGTACTGCACGGCGTCGATCAGCCGGAAGGTGGCGTCGATGCCGAGCACGGCAAGGTTCTTGATGTAGGGCCCGTGATGGGGCTGGATCGAGGCTTCGTCGTTGAGGAATTCGATGGTGAAAGGCTCGCCGTTCGGCAACAGCCGCTTGCCATCCTTGACGACGCAGCCAGCCTCATTGAGCAATTGCGCCGCTTTGCGCAGCAGCGTCCGATCCTGTCCCGAACCGTCCGACACCGGCGGCACGAAGGGCATGCCGAACACCTCGTCCGGCACCTGGCCGCGGAACGGCTCCAGCAGCGCCAGCTCTTCCGGCGACGGCGGGCCGGACACCATCATGTCCGAATTCTGGAACGGCGAATGGGTGCGCGCATAGGCGCCGTACATGATGGTCTTGTTGGTCCATTCGAAATCGAAGGCATAGATCAGCGCCTCGCGCACGCGCGGGTCTTTGAACTTGTCGCGGCGCATGTTGATGAACCAGCCCTGCGCGCCCGACGGCGTCTCGTCCGGCAACAGCTCGCGCTTGACGCGGCCGTCCTTGATCGCGGGAAAATCATAGCGCGTCGCCCAGATGCGGGCGGTGAGTTCCTCGCGATAGAGATAGTTTTTGCCCGTGAAGCCTTCGAAGGCGACGTCGCGGTCGCGATAGAACTCGTAGCGGACGGTATCGAAATTGAAGCTGCCGCGGCAGACCGGAAGATCGGCAGCCCACCAGTCCTTGACGCGATCATATTCGATGAAGCGATTGACCTCGAAGCGGCCGACCTTGTACGGCCCCGAGCCGAGCGGCGTATCCAGCGTCGATTCCTCGAACGGCCGATTGGCGTAATAGGCCTTCGAGAAGATCGGCAGCCCCGCGACATAAAGCGGGACGTCGCGCGCGCGCTTCGGCACGAAGCTGGCGACGACGGTCGCATCGTCGAGCGCCTCGGCCTTGATGAAATCGCGGAGCTGAACCAGGACCATCGGGTGGCCCTTTTCCTTCAGCATGTTCAGCGAGAAGGCGACGTCGTGGGCAGTCAGCTTCGAGCCGTCATGAAATCGCGCCTCGGGGCGGATCGTGAAAGTATAGCTGAGCTTGTCGGGCGAAATCCGCACCGACTTCGCCGCGAACCCATACATCGCATCAGGCTCGTCGCTGGCGCGCCCCATCAACGTCGCAAACGTCATGCCCATGCCCTGCGCCCCCTCACCTTTGAGGACGTAGGCGTTGAGCGAATTGAACGTGAAATAGGACTGGTTATAGTCGCGGACCGACGGGATCAGCGAGAACATGCCGCCCTTCGGCGCATTGACGTTGACATAGTCGAAATGGTGGAAGTCGGCGGGATATTTCAAATCGCCGAACGCCGACATGCCATGCATCTCGACGCCGTTATCGGCGGCTGCCGGACGAAGCCGCGTCGCGCATAGCGCACCGATGCCGAGGCCGAGCGCGTGCCGACGGGTGAATAGCGGCATACCCGAAAAATCCCTCAAGACCGTTTGCCGATCCGGTTTGCCTTGTCCACGTCATACCACCACAATGAGGGCAGGCCGGAGCGCGCGTATTTCGGCAGTTCCGCATGGCCGAAGCGATCCCAGAGCGCATAGCGCGCGTAGGGATAGCCGAACTGCGGCACCACGTAGAAATTCCAGAGCAGCACCCGGTCCAGCGCCTTGGTCGCGGCGACGAGGCTGGCGCGGTCCTTGGCGAAGATGACCTTCTCGATCAGCGCATCTACTGCCGGGTTCTTGATGCCGATGGTGTTCTTGGATCCCTGCTGATCCGCGGCCTGCGAGCCCCAGAATTCGCGCTGCTCATTGCCGGGCGAGAGCGACTGGCCCCAGAGGTCGGTGATGATGTCGAAATCGAAACTGCGGATGCGGTTCTCGTACTGCACGTCGTCGACGACACGGATCGAGGCAGTGACGCCGATGCGTTCCAGCGACGGCTTGAAGAACAGCGCGATCCGCTCGGAGGAAGGATCCTGCACCAGGATCTCCACGGTCACCGGCTTGCCCGACGGATCGACCAGCTTGCGCTCGCGCACCTCGAAGCCGGCCTCCTTCAACAGCCTGGTGGCCTCGCGCAAATTGGCGCGCACCGCTTCGGGGTTGCCGCCGATCGGGTTCGTGTACGGCGTCGTGAAGACTTCCGGCGGCACCTTGTCGCGCACGGTCTCGAGGAGCTCGAGCTCCTGCCCCTGCGGCAAGCCGGAAGAGGCCAATTCTGTACCCTCGAAATAGCTGTTGATGCGCTTGTACTGACCATAGAAGAGCTGCTTGTTCATCTCCTCGAAATCGAACGCAAAGTTGAAGGCGCGCCGGAGACGCGCGTCCTTGAATTGAGCGCGGCGCAGGTTGAGCACGAAACCCTGCATGCGGCCGGAATCGTTGATTGGAAACTCCTGCTTGACGACGCGTTTCTCGGTCACGGCCGGGAAGTCATACGCAGTCGCCCACTGCTTCGCCGAGTTCTCGGTGATCCAGTCCGCCTGGTCGGCCTTGAAAGCTTCGAGCGCGACGACGTTGTCGCGGAAGAATTCGAAACGCAGCTCGTCGAAATTATTCTGGCCGATCTGGACCGGCAACTTGGCGCCCCAATAGTCCTTCACGCGCTCGAGCCGGACCGAGCGGCCGGCGACGAAATCAGCGATCCGATAAGCGCCCGAGCCGAGCGGCTTCTCCAGCGTGGTCGCCGAAACATCGCGCTTGCGGCCCTGGCTGTCGGTGCCTTCCCAGTAATGCTTCGGCAGCACCAGCAATTCGCCGACGATGTGCGGCAATTCGCGATTGCCGGGAGCGTCGAAGGTGAATTTGACGTCGCGCTCGCCGGTCTTTTCGGCCTTGGTCACGTGCCGGTAATAGGAGGAATAGAACGGGCTTTGCTTCTTCAACGTCTCGAGCGAGAAGATGACGTCCTCCGGCGTCACCGGCTTGCTGTCGTGCCAGCGCGCTTCCTTGCGCAGCCGGTAGATCACCCAGCTATAGTCGTCGGGATGTGATGCGCCTTCGGCGAGCAGGCCATATTCGGTCGCGATCTCATCCTGCGAGCGCGACATCAGCGTCTCATAGATCATGATCGCGGCCGGCGCGATCGAGCCCTTCACGCCCATCACCGCGACGTTGAAGTTGTCGTACGTGCCGAGCGAGATGATCCGCGCGACGCCGCCCTTCGGCGCATCCGGATTGACATAGTCGAAACGCTGGAAGCCGGCCGGATATTTGATATCGCCGAACAGCGACAGCGCGTGGCGCCACGCCGGCTCACTGCCTCCCGGGTCCGCCTGCGCGCTCGACATCGCCGGAATGCCGGCTGCCATGCCCATCATGGGGGTCAGCGCGGCCACCGCGCCGGTCTGCAGAAGGTGTCGTCGGGTAATGGCCAAGGGGAGCTTCCTGTCGTGAACCGGGGTTACGCACTAAGTGCGTAATATAGGGCAAGGTTTCGGCGGATTATGTTGCTTTTTCCTCATCTTGGAAGCCTGGGGGCCATCACGTGTGCGGCGAAACGTCCCGATGACAACCTGCGATCCATACGGAAACGGCCAGGCAATGCCTGGCCGTTCCGATTGAATCCATGAGGGAAATGCTATTTCGACGCGGTCGGCAGCGGCTGGGGATGATCCGACAGCGAATTCAGGTAGGCGATCACGTCTGCGCGCTCGCTGTCCTTCGGAATACCGGCGAAGCCCATCGCGGTACCCGGGATGAAACCCTTCGGATTGGTGAGGAACTTGTTGAGGTCGTCGAAGGTCCAGGTGCCGCCCTTGGCCTTCATCGCGGCCGAGAAGTTGAACCCGCGTCCTTCGCCCCGGGGCTCGCCGACGATGCCAAAGAGATTGGGGCCGACGCGGTTCGGGCCGCCCTTTTCGAAGGTGTGGCAGGCTGCGCACTTCTTGGCGGCCGCCGAGCCCTTTTCCACAGAGGCGGTCTGCAGCAGCTTCTCGATCGGCTCGGAGGGTGCGGCGGCTTCCGCCGGTCCGCCCTTGCTCGCCTCTTTCACGGCGATCTCGAAACCGGGCTTCTCCAGCGGCTTCGGCGTGAACACCGCCTGCGCGCCAAAGCTCGTCACCAGGACAATGAGGCAGGTGCCGAGGATCGCACCGAGAATTTTGTTGAGTTCGAAGGAGTCCATTTCGGATCAGGCTCCAGGCCTAAAATGTCGACTTCAGGCGGGCCGAATGGCCGCGGGGGTGAGCCTCGGAATCAGCCCTCGTCGCGCCTCCCCCGAGCAGAGTTGAGATATCGGTTTGCCTGCGCTCTGGCAACCCGTATAAACGCGCCGGCTTTGACCCCGTCCCCACCCTGATTCCTGCCGCCGGCAGGGTTTCGATACGATGGCTGACTCGCGGATTTTGGTGCTGATTCCCGCCCGCATGGCGGCCACGAGACTGCCGGGCAAGCCGCTCCTCGACATTGCCGGCCAGCCGATGATTGTCCACGTATTGCGCCGGGCGGAAGAAGCCAACATCGGCCGGGTCGCGGTCGCGACCGATACGCCGGAGATCGCCGCTGCTGTCACGGCGGCCGGCGGCGAGGTGGTGATGACCCGCGCCGATCACCCCTCCGGCTCCGACCGCATCTTTGAGGCCGCAACCACGCTCGATCCGCAAGGCAAGGCCGGGATTGTGGTCAATCTGCAGGGCGATTTCCCGACCATCACGACGGGCACGATCCGCGCCGTACTGCCGCCGCTCGACGACCCCGCAGTCGATATCGCCACCCTCGCCTCCGAGATCCACACCGAGGAGGAAAGCCTCAACCCGAACGTGGTGAAGGCGGTCGGCTCGCCGATCACGGCAGGACGGCTGCGCGCGCTCTATTTCACCCGTGCCACGGCGCCGTTCGGCGACGGGCCGCGCTACCACCATATCGGCCTCTACGCTTATCGCCGCGCCGCGCTGGAGCGGTTCGTGAGGTTGCCGCCCTCGCCCCTGGAACAGCAGGAGAAGCTCGAGCAGCTCCGCGCGCTGGAGGCCGGGATGCGGATCGACGTCACCATCGTCGACACGGTGCCGCGCGGCGTCGACACCCCGGCCGACCTCGAAACCGCCCGGCGGATACTGGCCAAAACCTGAACCGCTGCTAGAGCATGATCCGGAAAAGTGGAAACCGGTTTTCCGAAAAGATCAGGCTCAAACAAAGTGATGAGATCATGATCCGGTTCCGAAGAATCGGATCATGATCTAAAACCTCGCCAGGAACACGATATGACCAAGAAGCTGAAAATCGCCTTCCAGGGCGAGCCCGGAGCCAATTCCCACATCGCGATCGTCGAGGCCTATCCCGACGCCGAGCCGATGCCCTGCCCGACCTTCGAGGACGCGCTGTCGGCGATTTCCTCCGGCGAGGCCGATCTCGGCATGATCCCGATCGAGAACTCGGTCGCCGGCCGCGTCGCCGACATCCACCATCTGTTGCCGGCCTCCGGCCTGTTCATCGTCGGCGAATGGTTCCTGCCGGTCCGGCATCAGTTGATGGCGGTGAAGGGAACAAAGCTCTCCGACATCAGGAGCGTGGAGAGCCATGTGCATGCGCTCGGCCAGTGCCGGCGCATCATCCGCAAGCTCGGCGTCAGGCCGATCGTCGCCGGCGACACCGCCGGCAGCGCTCGGGACATTTCCGAGCGTGGCGACAAAAGCGTCGCCGCCATCGCCTCGCGCCTTGCCGCCGACATCTACAGCCTCGATATCCTGGCCGAAGACATCGAGGACGAGGCCCACAACACCACCCGCTTCGTGGTGCTGGCACGCGAAGCCAGATGGGCCGAGCAGGATTCGGGCCCGCTGGTCACGACGTTTGTATTCCGGGTGCGCAACCTGCCCGCGGCGCTCTACAAGGCGCTCGGCGGCTTCGCCACCAACGGCGTCAACATGACCAAGCTCGAAAGCTACATGGTCGACGGCAATTTCTTCGCCACACAATTTTATGCCGACGTCGACGGCCACCCCTATGATCGCGGGCTGGCCTTCGCGCTCGAAGAGCTGAAATTCTTCTCCCGCGAATTCCGCATCGTGGGCGTCTATCCCGCCCACCCCTTCCGCGCAACCTTCAGCGAGAAGGCGGATTGAGGCGCGCAAGCCCTCTCCCAGGTCCACCCGGGACGGACACGTAGCCCGGGTGGAGCGCCAAGCGCAACCCGGGACCGCTGGCAGACATTGACGCAGATGTCCCGGGTTACGCGTTCCGCTCCACCCGGGCTACGAAGCTTCGCTTGGCCGGGACGACAGCTTACGCCGCCGCCTTCTTCGCAAGCCCGAATGCATCCGCCAGCAGGCTGTACGACTTCTTCCGCGCCTCGTGGTCATACACGGCGGTGATGATCATCAGCTCGTCCGCCTTGGTCGCCGCGATCAGCGGCTGCAGCTTTGCCATCACCGTCGCCGGGCTGCCGACGAAAAAGCGCGAGCGGTTGCGGGCGATCGAAGCGCGCTCGGCGTCG
Source organism: Bradyrhizobium sp. Arg237L (assembly GCF_029990105.1). Classification (NCBI taxonomy): domain Bacteria; kingdom Pseudomonadati; phylum Pseudomonadota; class Alphaproteobacteria; order Hyphomicrobiales; family Nitrobacteraceae; genus Bradyrhizobium; species Bradyrhizobium sp. Arg237L. The sequence continues at coordinate 47,185 of NZ_JAQMIL010000049.1, forward strand.
ATGTAGGGATAGGCCAGCGCCTCCTCCACGCTCGGCAGCGGCAGATACTGGCCGCGATCCCGGCGCAGCCGGTTGAGGTCCATCGATAGCGCCAGCTTTTCCGCCTCTTCATCGGTCTCAGCCGCCACGGCTGCCACCGCGAGGATCGCCTGCGGGGTTTGGCGCCAGGGCGACGGCTTGAAATGGGCGCAGTAGTTGGTCATCGCATCGACCGCGTCATGGGTCGCGAAATGATGCGCGAAGCCGAAACCCATGCCGACCTGCGCAGCGAGCTCGGACGAATAGCCGCTGGAGCCGAGCAGCCAGATCGGCGGCAGCGGCGAATCGTCGGGCATCGCCACCACATTGTTGAAGGGATGGCCGGGCGGGAAATCGCGCGTCTCCCACAGCGTCAGTTCATGCAGCCGCTCCAGGAAATCGTCGCCCTCGCGGCGATCGAGCCGGCTCCGCAGCGCGTAGGCCGTGGCGCCGTCAGTGCCGGGCGCGCGCCCGAGGCCAAGGTCGATGCGGCCGGGGAACAGCGCCTCCAGCATCTTGAAGCGCTCAGCGACCACCAGCGGCGCATGGTTGGGCAGCATCACGCCGCCGGAGCCGACGCGGATGTTCCTGGTGACGGCAGCGATCTGCCCGATCATCAGGTCCGGCGCGGGGCTCGCGACGGAGGCGAGGTTGTGGTGCTCGGCGAGCCAATACCTGATATAGCCGAGCCCATCGACATGGCGCGCCAGATCGATGCTGTTGCGCAGCGCTGCGGCGGGTTTTGTGGCTGTGGTGACGACCGAAAGGTCCAGGACGGAAAGCGGAATCATCGCGGTAAGCTAGGGCGGCACATTGAAACCACAAAGCCCCTCCGCGTGCAGATCAGCTCCGCGACGCCCCGAAGCGGAGGGCCACGTCGACAGTGGGACAAAACGTCGTTAATCCGTAACAATTCTTCCTTGCCCACACCCAAGGAGGGAACCGAATTGACCGGAACGTTATAGAAACAGGCTATAATTTTTGGATTTTTGCGATAAGCCGCGAAACCTATACTCCTGCCCACCGCAAATTGAAGTTCTCGCACTGAGCTAACAGATTCACTCAAAGTGGGCCATTTCCCATTCCTGATGGGCTGTTTGCCCGCCCCGCTTTGCCCTATCTTACCGGCTTGACCACCCAGCCTGTGCCGATTGTCCCGTGGAGTTTGTGAGAGCCATGACCGAGGTTGCCGCCCCGCCGTTCAGGACTCCCGCCATTTCCTTCGAGTTCTTCCCGCCGAAGACCGAGGAGATGGAACGCAACCTTTGGGACACGATCAACCGGCTGGCGCCGCTGTCGCCCACCTTCGTCTCGGTGACCTATGGCGCCGGCGGATCGACCCGCGAGCGCACCCACTCGACCATCGCCCGCATCCTGAACGAAACCACGCTGTTGCCGGCGGCGCATCTGACCTGCGTCAGCGCCTCGCGCGGAGAGATCGACGAGATCGTCGACCGCTATCACGAGGTCGGTGTCCGCCACATCGTGGCGCTGCGCGGCGACCCGCCGGGTGGCATCGGCACGCCCTATTACACCCATCCGGACGGCTACCAGAGCTCGCCGGAGCTGGTCGCCGGCATCAAGAAGCGTCATCCCGATATCGAGATCTCCGTCTCGGCCTATCCGGAGAAGCATCCGGAGAGCGCGAATTTCGACGCCGATATCGACACGCTGAAGGCCAAGGTCGATGCCGGCGCGACGCGCGCCATCACCCAGGTGTTCTTCGACAACGATCTCTATTTCCGCTACCTCGACCGGGTGCGGGCGCGCGGCATCGAGATCCCGATCGTGCCGGGCATCATGCCGATGCACAATTTCAAGCAGGCCCGCAATTTCGTCACCCGCGCCGGCACCACGGTGCCGGACTGGTTCGCCGCAAAATTCGAAGGTCTCGACGACGACGCCGAGACCCGCAAACTGGTGGCGGCCACCGTTGCCGCCGGCCAAGTGCAGAAACTGGCCAAGCACGGCGTCGACACCTTCCATTTCTACACCATGAACCGCGCCGATCTCGTGTTCGCGATCAGCCATCTGCTCGGCATCCGTCCGAACGGCGCGAAGAAAGCTGCCTGATCAAATGACCGTACCCGTCTCTCCCAAGCGTACCGCCCTCATTGCTGCCGCGCGCGAGCGCATCCTGGTGCTCGACGGCGCCATGGGCACGATGATCCAGGGCCTCCAGTTCGACGAGGCTGCGTTCCGCGGCGAACGCTTCAAGGATTTCCACCGCGACATCAGGGGCAACAACGACATCCTGATCCTGACGCAAGCGCAGGCGATCGAGGACATCCACGCCGCCTATCTGCGCGCCGGCGCCGACATCGTCGCGACCAACACCTTCTCCTCGACCTCGATCGCGCAGGCCGACTACGACATGTCGGACCTCGCCTATGAGCTCAACCGCGAGGGCGCCAGACTCGCGCGCGCCGCCGCCGAGAAGGTGAGTGCGGAGGACGGCAGGCCGCGGTTCGTCGCAGGCGCCCTGGGGCCCACCAACCGTACCGCCTCGATCTCGCCCGACGTCTCCAATCCCGGCTATCGCGCCGTGACGTTCGACGATCTGCGCAAGGCCTATGGCGAGCAGATCAAGGGCCTGCTCGACGGCGGCGCCGACCTGCTCCTGGTCGAAACCATCTTCGACACGCTGAATGCCAAGGCCGCGCTCTATGCGATCTCCGAGATCACCGAAGAGCGCGGTATCGATGTGCCCGTGATGATCTCTGGCACCATCACCGACAAGTCCGGCCGCCTGCTCTCGGGCCAGTTGCCGGAGGCGTTCTGGAATTCGGTGCGGCACGCCAAGCCGATCACCATCGGCTTTAACTGCGCGCTCGGCGCGGAGGACCTGCGCAGCCACATCGCCGATATCGGCCGCGTCGCCGGTACGCTCGTCTGCGCCTACCCGAATGCCGGCCTGCCCAACGAGTTCGGCCAGTATGACGAGACGCCGGAATATATGGCGCGGCTGATCGGCGAGTTCGCGCGCGATGGCCTCGTCAACATCGTCGGCGGCTGCTGCGGCACCACGCCGGACCATATCGCTGCGATCGCCGCGGCGGTGGCGCCGCACAAGCCGCGCGTCGTCCCCGAGATCGAGCCGCGCCTGCGGCTCTCCGGCCTCGAGCCGTTCGCGCTGACTGACGCCATTCCTTTCATCAATATCGGCGAGCGTACCAACGTCACGGGCTCGGCGCGCTTCCGCAAATTGATCACCGCGGGTGACTACACGGCCGCGCTGCAGGTTGCGCGCGACCAGGTCGAGAACGGCGCGCAGATCATCGACGTCAACATGGACGAGGGCCTGCTCGATTCCGAGAAGGCGATGGTGACGTTCCTCAACCTCGTCGCCGCCGAGCCCGACATCGCCCGCGTGCCTGTTATGGTCGACTCGTCGAAATTCGCAGTGATCGAGGCTGGCCTGAAATGCATCCAAGGCAAGCCGGTGGTGAACTCGATCTCGATGAAGGAGGGCGAGGAGAAATTCATCCACGAGGCCACGATCGCAAAGCGCCATGGCGCGGCCGTCGTGGTGATGGCATTCGACGAGACCGGGCAGGCCGACACGTTTGCGCGCAAGACCGAAATCTGCAAGCGCGCCTATGACATCCTGGTCAACCGGCTCGACTTCCCGGCGGAAGACATCATCTTCGATCCCAACATCTTCGCGATCGCGACCGGGATCGAGGAACACAACAATTACGGCGTCGACTTCATCGAGGCCGCGCGCTGGATCCGCCAGAACCTCCCCGGCGCGCATATTTCCGGCGGCGTCTCCAATCTCTCGTTCTCGTTCCGCGGCAACGAGCCGGTTCGCGAGGCGATGCACTCCGTGTTCCTCTACCACGCCATCAAGGCCGGCATGGACATGGGCATCGTCAATGCCGGGCAGATGATCGTCTATGACGACATCGATCCCGAGCTGCGGCAGGTGTGCGAGGACGTCATCCTCAACCGCGACCCCGGCGCCTCCGAGCGCCTCCTCGCGCTCGCCGAGAAATTCCGCGGCAAGGAGAAGCAGAGCAGGGAAGCCGATCTCGCCTGGCGCGAATGGCCGGTCGAGAAGCGGCTCAGCCACGCGCTGGTGCACGGCATCACCGAATTCATCGAGGCCGATACCGAGCAGGCGCGACAGGCATCTTTCCGTCCGCTCGACGTCATCGAAGGCCCGTTGATGGCCGGCATGAACGTGGTCGGCGATCTCTTCGGCGACGGCAAGATGTTCCTGCCGCAGGTGGTGAAGTCGGCGCGCGTGATGAAGCAGGCGGTCGCCTATCTGATGCCGTTCATGGAAGAGGAAAAGGCGCGCAATCTTGCGAGCGGCGTGACCAGCGACGGCCGCAACGCCGCCGGCAAGATCGTGCTCGCGACGGTGAAGGGCGACGTCCACGACATCGGCAAGAACATCGTCGGCATCGTGCTGCAGTGTAACAATTTCGAGGTCATCGACCTTGGCGTGATGGTGCCGGCCGCAAAAATCATCGAGACGGCGAAGGCCGAAGGCGCTGATATCATCGGCCTCTCCGGCCTGATCACGCCCTCGCTCGACGAGATGAGCTTTCTCGCCGGCGAGCTGGAGCGTGAGGGCCTGAACCTGCCGCTCCTGATCGGCGGCGCCACCACCAGCCGCGTCCACACCGCCGTGAAGATCGACCCGAACTATCCGGGCGGGCCGGTCGTGCATGTCAACGACGCCAGCCGCGCCGTCGGCGTCGCTTCCTCGCTGCTCTCGCCCGAGAAGCGCGCGGCCTATGCCGCCGATATCCGCGCCGAATACGCAAAAATCTCCGCGGCGCATTTCCGGGCGCAAGCCGACAAGAAACGGCTGAAGCTGGCGCAAGCCCGCGCCAACGGCGTGAAGATCGACTTCGCCAAGGTGCCGCCGAAGAAGCCAACCTTCTTCGGGCGCAAGAGCTTTGACGCCTACGATCTGGCCGAGCTTGCAAAATTCATCGACTGGACGCCGTTTTTCCAGACCTGGGAATTGACGGGGCGCTTCCCGGCCATCCTCGACGATCCCAAGGTCGGCGAGGTCGCGCGCTCGCTCTATGATGATGCGCAGAAGATGCTTGAGCGCATCATCGAGGAGAAATGGTTCACGGCCCGCGCCACCATCGGTTTCTGGCCCGCCAATGCCGAAGGCGACGACATCGCCGTCTATGCCGACGAGACACGGAAAAAGAAGATCGCGACCTTCCATACGCTGCGCCAGCAGCTCGAGAAGCGCGAAGGCCGCTTCAACGCCGCGCTGTCGGATTTCATCGCGCCCGTCGGTTCGGGCGTGCCTGACTATATCGGCGGCTTCGTCGTCACCGCCGGGATCGGCGAGGACGCGGTCGCCGACCGCTTCAAGAACGCCAATGACGATTACTCCTCGATCCTGTGCAAGGCGCTGGCCGACCGCCTCGCCGAAGCCTTTGCCGAGCGCATGCACCAGCGCGTGCGCAAGGAATTCTGGGGCTACGCGCCCGACGAGGCGCTGGCGTCGGACGAGTTGATCCTGGAGAAGTATCACGGCATCCGCCCGGCGCCGGGGTATCCCGCACAGCCCGACCACACCGAGAAGCAGACGCTGTTCGCACTGCTTGATGCGGAGAATACGGCCGGCGTGACGCTGACGGAGAGCTTTGCAATGTGGCCGGGCTCTTCGGTCTCCGGCCTCTATTTCAGCCATCCCGAGAGCTTCTATTTCGGCGTCGGCAAGATCGAGCGCGACCAGGTCGAGGACTACGCCGCACGCAAGGACATGACGGTTGCCGAGATCGAGCGCTGGCTCGCGCCCGTGCTGAACTACATCCCCTCGCAGGACGCGAAGCAGGCAACGCCGGCGCTCGCGCCGGTCGCCACTCCCGCCAACGACGTCACCTCGCACCCACCCGGCTGCACCTGCGCCGTCCATCTCGCCTGGCGCAAGAAAGCCGTCGGCGCGGGTTAGGGCGCCATCTGCCCCACGCGGGGTGGGTTCTGATTCAACTGTCAAACAGCTTTCCGCTGTCATCGTCCGCGAAGGCGGACGATCCAGTATTCCAGAAACAGCAGTGCTTGAGCCGAGAGGCTGCCGGATACTGGATGCCCGCCTTCGCGGGCATGACGGTGGAGTAGTGGTGAGAGGATGTGAGTTCGCGTTCTCGCGGCGTGATGCGCCCGAGCTTTGCTTCACTTTCCACCCTCTCATTGATCAGAGGGCGCAGGGAAAGCCGGGTGCCGGTTGCACCCATGGGTCCCGTGCAACAAAAAGCACGGGGGTAGGACCACAGGTTCAACCGAAGCATTCCGGCTTTCCCTGCGCGATGGTGTTACGGCTTATTTCGTGCTCTCCCCGGTGACCGGGCTTTCTTGCCACCGTCACTTCGTAAGAAGCTTAGCGCCAGCGTCGGGGCGCCAGGACCACACGACTTCGCCGTCCGCTGATGTCGCGTTCGTCTTTCGCAACAACAGCGTCCACCGCATCTCACCGCAACGTTCGTGACGATCGCGACCCGCCCCTCATCCGCCGTGAGACGCGCGGAGTCATAGTGCTGATTTGCCCGACGGGTTAAGCGATTTATTTTTGGGCGAAGGACTGGACAGACTTTCGGCTGATTTGCCCGTCGGGTTGATTTGTCGCACCCAAAGTAGCCACATCGTCATTGCGAGCGGAGCGAAGCAATCCATAGCGCCGCAAGCTGAGAAATGGATTACTTCGCTGCGCTCGCAATGACCGGGGCCGTCATTCCGGGGCGATGCGAAGCATCGAGCCCGGAATCCATTTCACCTCATACACAAGTGGACGAATGGATTCTCTGATGTGCAATTGCACATCATAGCTCGCGCTTCGCGCGCCCCGGAATGACAGAGGAGAGTGTAGCGGCTAGTTCGTCGGCATCACGTAGACGTAGATACGGCCGCGAGAGACTGAGGCTTCACGGACGCGGTTGCCGTTGTTGCCGGAGATCATGATCGGATTTCCCTTGGCGTCGATGCCGGTGATGATGCCGACATGGCCGCCGCGGCGTCCCCGTGACATCACGGCGATGGCGCCAACCTGTGGGCCGGAGACACGCTGCCCATAGCGGGCGAACGAGCTCGCCATGTCGGAGCCGGTGCCGCGATAACCCGAATGCTGTAGCACCATGTTCATGAACCGCGCGCACCACAGGCTGCCGCGACTGGTCGGATTGCCGCCGAGGTGACGGCGGGCTTCATCGACGATGTTCGATGAACCGAGGCTTGCCGCCTGCTGAGGCTCCGGCGACAGACTCGCATTGCTGTCGGCAAGACCCTGCGCCTGCATCTGCGCCACGCCGCGCTCCCAGCGCGAGGCACGCGTCATGTGGCGGTGACGATGATGCGCATAGTGATGCTTGGCATGATGACCGGCATGATAGGCCCTGGCGTGGCGCCCTGCGCCGTGATGAGGACGTGCCGAAGCGGGAGAGACAGAGACGACGATTATCGTCGAACACAACGCCAGTGCCAGAACTCGAAGCAACCGGCGGAACGCACGTAACTGAACCATACTTCCCATTTTTTCCTTCTGTTACACCCCCGTTTTCCCAGGTGCGCTCGTCTGTGGATGACATCTGGATGACAGGCGCGGCGCGTTTTGTGCCGCTCAATGTGGCAAGACAAAGATTTCGTGCCGCGCTGCGGCGAAAAATTGCAGGACGATTTCGCGAACATTTGGAGGCGGAAAAGGAAACGATGCCGCCGCATTGCAGCCATGAAGGTTAATTGCGATCCTCGCTGCGCAGGCTCACAAGGAGGAAAACGTTAAAATGCCCTATGCCGTCGCCAAGGATAATGTCCGCCTCTATTTCGAAGAGGTCGGGAGCGGGACGCCAATCATCTTCCTGCACGAGTTCGCGGCCGATCACACCAATTGGGAGCCGCAGATGCGCTATTTCTCGCGCGGCCACCGCTGCATCGCCTATTCCGCGCGCGGCTACACGCCCTCCGACGTTCCGCCATCGGCCGAGGTCTACAGCTACAAGCATTTCTACACCGATGCGCTCGCGGTGCTCGATCATCTCGGCATCGCACGCGCGCATTTCGTCGGGCTGTCGATGGGCTCCTATTCGTCGCTGCAGGTCGCGCTGAATGCGCCCGAGCGCGCATTGTCGATGACGCTCGCCGGCGTCGGCTCCGGCTCAAGTCTCGAACACCTCGACGCCTTCCGCGCGCAATGCCGCGCCAAGCAGTATGAGAGCATCGGATCGGCCGAAGTCGCCAAGGTGACACGCGAGGCGCCGGGCCGGATTCCGTTCCTCGTCAAGGATCCGCGCGGCCATGCCGATTTCTATGCCGCGCTCGCGCGCCACGATGCCAAGGGATCGGCCAACACGATGCGCAGTTTTCAAGGCGCGCGGCCATCGATCTACACCATGGCGGAAGCGATCGGACGCGTGCCGACGCCGGCGCTGATCATCTGCGGCGACGAGGACGACAATTGCGTCGAGCCGAGCCTGTTCCTGAAGCAGCATTTGCCCGCGGCGGGGCTGACGTTCTTTCCGAAATCGGGGCATGTGCTCAACCTCGAGGAGCCGGCGTTGTTCAATGAGATGGTCGAGCGGTTCATCGCGCTGGTGGAAGCGGGCCGATGGTTGCCGCGCGATCCGAGGTCGATGGTGGCCTAGCTGTCATTCCGGGGCACGCGAAGCGTGAGCTATGATGTGCAATTGCACATCAGAGAATCCATTGGGCAGCGTGACCTGCCGCCCGATGGATTCCGGGCCTGCGCCTTCGGCGCATCCCGGAATGACGAGGCAGGAGCGCGCGGCAACAGTCTAAGCCGCGCGCCCCGGAATGACGGGGAGAGTGCTCAGCGTCCCTTGCCGCCCCTGCTCAGCAGGAACACACCCTGCTCGCCGAACATGTTCCAGACCCACCAGGGCAGGTTGAGCGGCACCGGGCGGCCGTAGAGGTCGAGCGCGACGGCGCGCTCCATCTTGACGTGGATCTCGTCGCAGAGCTGGACGAAATCCTTGATGGTGCAGAAATGAATGTTGGGGGTGTCGTACCAGGTGGCGGGGAGGTTTTCGGTGCGCGGCATGTGCCCGCCGACCAGGAGCTGCAGCCGCATCTTCCAGAAACCGAAATTCGGGAACGAGACGATGGCGCGGTGACCGATGCGCAGGAGATTTTCCAATACCGCTTTCGGCTGGCGCGTCGCCTGCAGGGTCTGCGACAGGATCACGTAGTCGAACGCATCGTCGGCATAGTTGACGAGGTCGGTGTCGGCATCGCCCTGCACCACCGCGAGCCCCTTGGCGACGCAGTGGTTGACGCCTTCGCGCGACAGCTCGATGCCGCGGCCGTCGATGCCGCGGCTCTCCAGGAGCTGCAACAGATCGCCGTCGCCGCAGCCGACGTCGAGCACGCGCGAGCCGGGCTCCACCATTTCGGCGACCAGAACATGGTCCGGACGAAGGCTCGTACTCGCCTGCGGCGCCACGCCGGGCAGCGGCAGGGTTTGTTCCTGAAGCGCCATCACACGACCCCCGCATCGCCGAGGCCGCGCGCCTTGCCGGCCGACTGCAGGAAAGCGCGGGAGATGTCGAAGAATTCGGGCACGTCGAGCAGGAAGGCGTCGTGGCCCTTGTCGGTCTCGATCTCCGCGAACGAGACCCGCGCGCTGGAGGCGTTCAGCGCATGCACCAGCGCCCGCGCTTCCGAGGTCGGGAACAGCCAGTCGCTCGTGAACGACACCACGCAGAACCGGGTCTTGATGCCGCGGAACGCCTTCGCCAGCACACCATTATGGTCGGCGGCGATGTCGAAATAGTCCATCGCCCGCGTCAGATAGAGGTAGCTGTTGGCATCGAAGCGCTCGACAAAGGATGAGCCTTGGTAGCGCAGATAGCTCTCGACCTGGAAGTCGGCATCGAAGGAGAATGTCGGCAGTTCGCGATCCTGCATCCGCCGCCCGAACTTGCGATGCAGCGCCGCGTCCGAGAGATAGGTGATATGCGCAGCCATGCGCGCGACCGCGAGCCCGCGATGCGGATGCGTGCCCTGATCGACATAGCGTCCGCCGCGCCAGTCCGGATCGGCCATCACGGCCTGCCGGCCGAGCTCATGAAAGGCGATGTTCTGCGCCGAGTGCCGCGTCGAGCAGGCGATCGCGAGCGTCGAGAACACGCGCTCCGGATAGGCCGCGGCCCATTGCACCGCCTGCATGCCGCCCATGGAGCCGCCGACCACCGAGAACAGCGTCTCGATGCCGAGCCGGTCGATCAGCATCGCTTGCGCGCGCACCATGTCGGGAATGGTGATGATCGGAAAATCCAGGCCCCACACCTTGCCGGTCGCGGGGCTGAGCGAGGCAGGGCCGGTCGAGCCCATGCAGCCGCCAAGCACGTTGGAGCAGATGATGAAGTACTTGGAGGGGTCGAGCGGACGGCCAGGGCCGACCATGGTCTCCCACCAGCCGGGCTTGCCCGTCACCGGATGCAAATTGTTGACATGCTGGTCGCCGGTCAGCGCGTGGCAGACCAGAATGGCGTTGGAGCGCTCGGCATTGAGTTCGCCATAGGTCTGGTAGGCGATCTGGAACGGCGCGAGGTCGATGCCGCAGTCGAGCTTCAACGGCTGATCCATGCCGAACTTTGCTACCGGCGAGGACGGATGATCGGCCTCATGGGCGCGGTCCTCACCCTGGATCGACGGACTCTTGATCGACTGCACCTTGGTCATTGCGGCCCCTTCCTCCGACGCGGAGGTCCCGGACAGAAATCAGGCCATAAAAAAACCCGGCCTGAACAAAGGTTCGGCCGGGATCGATCTGTCCCCGGCCTGTTTAGCAAGTTCTTTAACGTGGCTGCAAGCCGGCCGGCTCAAATGACCACGGAACGCTGGGAAAGTAGTCCCTTACCTGACCCGCGTCAAGGCAACCGGGGCCGTTAACCTAACCGTGACCTTGAGGCTGAGCTTGCGCCGTCTGGCCCCATGGGACAGAACGGGGGCTCGCACTTCTCCCTCTCCCCGCTCTTGCGGGGCCGGGACGAGCTGAGCTCGCCCTGAGAGGGTTGGGGTGAGGGGCTTTCTCCGCTAACAAGGTAACAGACGGACTCGCGGAGAGTCCCCCTCACCCGAAATTCAAGCTCGCTTGAATTTCGACCTCTCCCCGCACGCGGGGGAGAGGTGAAGAGTTGGCTCCCTGATTGAAGAGAATTGACGGGCCCTAACATGTCAAAAACGCCTCCGGCGCCGCCCTCGCTGGCCGAGTTGCGCAAAGAGATCGACGCGATCGATGAGCAGGTTCACCGCCTCTTGATGGCGCGTGGCGACATCATCGACCGCCTGATCAGGGTGAAGCAGACCCAGGAAGTCGGCTCCGCGTTCCGGCCGGCGCGCGAAGCCGCCATGATGCGCAGCCTGGTCGAGCGCCATCGGGGCATCCTGCCGCTTGACACCATCGAGAGCATCTGGCGCGTCATCATCTCGACGTTCACTTACGTCCAGGCACCGTTCTCGGTGCATGCCGATGTCTCGGTCGGCGAATCCATGATGCGGGATTCGGCGCGCTTCCATTTCGGCTTCGTGGTGCCCTACGTCTCGCATTTCAGCGCGCAGGCGGCCGTCGAAGCGGTGGCGAAATCGAAGGGCGACCTGGCGCTGGTGTCGGCCATTTCCAGCCGCACGCCGTGGTGGATCGACCTCGAGGCCGAAGGCGCGCCGAAGATCATTGCGCGGCTGCCGTTCCTCGAACGTGCCGATCATCCCGCAGCGCTGCCCGTGTTCGTGATCTCGCGCGTCGCCGACGATGCGATGGTGACCGAAGTCGAGATGTGGAGCGTGCGCGTCTCCGGCTGGAACGCCGAGATCGCCCGCGCGGTGGCGCCGCTGGCTGAAATCGTCGCGGTGCCGGACACCGCCTTCGACGGCGCAGCGCTTTTGGTATCGGTCGCCGGCCGCGGCTTCGAGGAGATCAAAATGGCCCTGATCCGCGCCGGGGCCTCGGTGCGCTCATCGGCCCTCGTCGGCAGCCACGCAACGCGCTATACGGTGCCCCCCCGCCCCTAGAATCCGGAGCTAGAGAGTTAGAGATGTCCCGCCCCGTGCCGAATCCCGGCATCCTCGATATTGCGCCCTACACCCCCGGCAAAAGCCCGGTGGCCGAGCCGGGGCGCAAGGTGTTCAAGCTTTCCGCCAACGAGACGCCGTTCGGCCCCTCGCCGAAGGCCATCGAGGCCTATAAGCACGCCGCCGAACATCTGGAGGACTATCCGGAAGGCACCTCGCGGGTGCTGCGCGAGGCGATCGGCCGCGCCTACGGCCTCGACCCGAACCGCATCATCTGCGGCGCCGGTTCGGACGAAATCCTCAACCTGCTCGCCCACACCTATCTGTGCGAAGGCTCGGAGGCGATCTCCACCACCCACGGCTTCCTGGTCTATCCGATCGCGACCAAGGCGAACGGTGCAAAGAACGTCGTCGTGCCGGAGACCGACTACACCGCCAGTGTCGATGCGATCCTTGAGGCGGTCACGCCGCAGACCAAGCTGGTCTGGCTCGCCAACCCGAACAACCCGACCGGCACCTATCTGCCGTTCGACGAGGTCAAGCGCTTGCGCGCCGGCCTGCCGTCGGACGTGCTGCTGGTGATCGACGCCGCCTATTCCGATTACGTGGTGCGCAACGACTATGGCCTCGGTCTTGAACTGTGTGCGACGACCGAGAACACGGTGATGACCCACACCTTCTCCAAGATCCACGGGCTCGCGGCGCTCCGCGTGGGCTGGATGTTCGGCCCGGCGCATATCGTCGATGCGGTGAACCGCATTCGCGGCCCCTTCAACGTTTCGAGTCCGGCGATGCTCGCGGCGGTGGCCGCCGTCGAGGACACCGCGCATGTCGAGATGTCCAGGGTGCACAACGAGACATGGCGGAGCTGGGTGACGGACGAGATCCGCAAGCTCGGGCTGAAGGTGACGCCGAGCGTCGCCAATTTCGTGCTGATCCATTTCCCGACCGAAAAGGGCAAGACCTCGGCTGACGCGGACGCGTTCCTCACCAAGCGCGGACTGGTGCTGCGGGCATTGAACAATTACGGCCTGCCGCACGCGCTGCGCATGACCATCGGCACCGAGGAGGCCAACCGCCTCGTGGTCGAGGGCCTGCGCGACTTCATGGATCAGAAGTGAACGCCGCCCCTCACTTCCAACGCATCGCGCTGATCGGCTTCGGCCTGATCGGCGGCTCGATCGCGCGCGGCGCGCGGGCGCAAGGGCTCGTCGGCGAGATCGTCACCACCGCGCGCTCCGAGAAGACGCGCGCGCGTGTCGCCGAGCTCGGCATCGTCGACCGCGTGGTGGAGACCAACGCGGAGGCGGTGAAGGATGCCGATCTCGTCATCCTCTGCATTCCCGTCGGCGCCTGCGGGCCGGTGGCGGCGGAGATCGCGCCCTATCTGAAGAAAGGCGCCATCGTCTCCGATGTCGGCTCGGTCAAGGGCGCCATTGTCAGGGATATGGGGCCGCATATTCCTGATGGTGTGCACTTCGTGCCGGCGCATCCGGTGGCCGGCACCGAGCATTCGGGGCCCGATTCCGGTTTCGCCGAGCTCTTCATCAACCGCTGGTGCATCCTGACGCCGCCTGATGGCGCCGACGCGGGCGCGGTCGACAGGCTGCGTGAATTCTGGGCCGCGCTCGGCGCCAAGGTCGAGATCATGACGCCGGATCATCATGACCTCGTGCTCGCGATCACCAGCCATCTGCCGCATCTGATCGCCTACACCATCGTCGGCACCGCCGACGAGCTGGCGCAGGTGACGTCGTCGGAAGTAATCAAATTCTCCGCCGGCGGCTTCCGCGATTTCACCCGCATCGCGGCCTCCGATCCGACGATGTGGCGCGACGTGTTCCTGAGCAACAAGGACGCGGTGCTGGAGATGCTCGGCACCTTCAACGAGGATCTTTCCAAGCTGACGCGCGCGATCCGCCGCGGCGACGGCGAAGCGCTGTTCGACCACTTCACCCGCACCCGCGCCATCCGCCGCGGCATCGTCGAGATCGGGCAGGATTCAGCCGCGCCGGACTTCGGCCGTCCGCATGCGAATCTGGAGAAGAAGGCGGAGTGACGCTCGTTGTCGTCATTGCGAGGAGCGCAAGCGACGAAGCAATCCATGCCTCCACAAGCGGCGGGATGGATTGCTTCGCTTCGCTCGCAATGACGGCAAGTGTCACCGATGCAGCGTCGCCCGCATCTTCACATGCGGCGTTCTCGCGCGGGGATAGACTGACATCATCGCGCGGCTGTCGACCACCGGCTTCGACATGCCGATGCCAAGATCGCTGTTCGGATGCACGAACGCTTCCATGCCGGGCTCATCCACGACCGGCTGCGCCGATGCGGGCGATGCCATCGATGCCGCGACATAGGCCGCCAGGCCAAACAGTCTGAACCTGATCATTGCTCTCTCCTTGCCATGACCCGCGGTTTACGGATGTGCGGGCCTTCGCAAAGCAGGAGCTTCGAGCAGGCGTTGGCATTCCCGGCGCACGCCGTGATTGCCATCACGCTTCGGCGATTGACGCTTTACTCGGCTTGTAGCCCGGATGGAGCGAAGCGCAATCCGGGGCAGCTTGCGGTGCGGGCTGAGACGTCCCGGGTTGCGCGGAGCCTGTCATCGGGCGCGCGTTCGCGCGACCCGTTGGCTTCACCCGGGCTACGGGTCAGAACAATGGCGGGACTTGTCCGACCTTGATCGGGCCGAGCAGCACCGCGCCGTCGACGAAGCGCAGCGGGAAGCTGCGGGCCTTCTTGCCTTCGAGCATGGCTTCGCTGCCGAGCGAATTGATGCTGGCGGCGACGCCGACATTGGCGTTCTGCTTCACCACCTTGCCGAGGCCGGGGATGGCACGGTCGAGCGCGCCGAAGAGATTGTTGAGGTCCTGCGTCTTCACGCCGGGCGCGACGCGGTCGAGCGTCGATTGCGGCACGCCCTCCTCCAGCATCTTCTCGATGCCCAGCGCCGGGATCACGCGCTCGAGGCCGGTGACCGTCATCTGCAATTCGCCTTCGATGCGGCCATTTGCGTTGAGGCTCAAGGTGCCCGCGGAGATCGCGATCATCTCGCCCTGCTGGATGCGCGACTGCACGATCTCGACATGGCCGCCGGCGGCCTGGATCTCGCGGAAGCGCTCCGGCCACGGTTTTGGCGTGAAATCCTTCAGGCCGGAAATCTTGGTGCGGATGTCGGCATCGAACGGCGTCGCCAGCACGGGATGCACGTCCTGCAGGCTGCCGCCGTTGATCTGCAGCGCGGTCTCGATCACCGGATTATCCACGGACGAGCCGTCGGCGAGACGGCCGTGCAGCTCGACGTGTGCAGCGCGACCGAGCGGCGTCTGCACCGAGCCGTTGACGCGGTCGATCGCGGGATCGTCGAACACCAGCGAGCCGCGCTGCGGCACCGCCGGCAGGCCTGCCACGCTGGCGCGGCCGCTCCGCCAGTTCACGGCGAGCGACGGTAGCGCGCCGCGCTCGGCAAGCGTCGCCGGCGCCTTGAATTCGGCGATCACGCGTGTGGGGTCGTAGACCTGCGCCACCACCAGGATCTCGCCGAGCCGCGCGGTGAATGGCGTCTGCGCGCCGGCCGTCTGCGAGATCAAGGTCACGCTGGCGTCCTCGCAGCGGATTTCGAGGCGGAAGGGGTAACCCGCGACCGACCGCTTGCCACAATCATAGACCCGGCCCGCCTTCGCCTCCTGCGCGCGCCAGGCATCGGCCTGCACCCACACCTGGGACGAGGCATAGAACCAGAACGCGCTCCACGCGATGGCGAGGATCAGGACGAGGACGGGGGCGGCAAAGAGACGCCAACGCGAGCGCCGGCGCGGCGCGGGGGTCATATCAGGCATGCGGTGACCTCTGACTGTCAATTTTGGCAAATCTAAGCGGGAAACCGCGGGCTTGTTTGAGCATGATCTCCGCGCAAACGCTTCGCGTTTGTCGCGAGGGAAAACCGGTTCCCACTTTTCCGGATCATGCTGTAAAGCCCACGAAACCGCTTCGCTTCGCGTCGCGCTTTTGCTAGCCCTTGCGGCGATGTCCGCGCAACTCCTCTCCCCGCCCGAATCAGGTGACAACGACCTCTGGGTATTCGGTTACGGCTCCCTGATGTGGAAGCCGGGTTTCGATTTCGAGGAACAAATGGCGGCGCGGCTGATCGGCGAGCATCGCGCGCTCTGCGTGTATTCCTTCGACCATCGGGGCACGCCGGAAAAGCCGGGACTGGTGCTCGGGCTCGACCGCGGCGGCGCCTGCCGCGGCATCGCGTTCCGCGTCGCGGCGAAGCGGCGCACCGAGACGATCGCTTATCTGCGCGGCCGCGAGCAGACCACCAACGTCTATCGCGAGGTGCACCGCTCGGTGTGGCTCGAGGACGACCCGCGCTCGCGGGTGGCCGCGCTGACCTATGTGGTGGACCGCAGCCATGTGCAGTACGCCGGACGGCTGACGCTGGCCGACCAGCTCCGCTACGTGCAGCAGGGCCGCGGCCGCTCCGGCAACAACCGCGACTATGTGCTCTCCACGGTGCTCGCGATCGAGAAGCAGGGTTTTCGCGATCCGCAACTGCACAAGCTGGCGACGATGCTGCACGACGCGCATCCGATCGAGCTGCCGCTGCAGGAGGGAACGTAGCTAGAGCTTCTTGTTTTGACGCGTTTTCTGCGCAGATAAGTCTACGCAATCTGCGTAAACTTGATTGCTATGCGAACCGGTGTCCACTTCGCTCGAAAACGCTCTAGACCTTCGCCTTCGCGGTATCGGGCACGACGCCGAACAACTGCGCCTGCTCGGCGCGCGCAGCCTCGACAATGCGGTCGGTGGCGCCCTCGATCGACTCGCGCAGGCGCGTCATGAACTCGGCGCGCGGCAAGCCAGGTGGCAGCGGATCGAGGAATTCGACCACCAGCGTCCCTGGATAGCGCATGAAGGTGCGGCGCGGCCAGAACAGGCCGGAGTTGAGCGCGACCGGCAGGCACGGCACGCCGCTCTCGGCATAGATCTGTGCCACGCCGGTCTTGTAGCTCGGCGGCGCGCCGACCGGCCGGCGCGTACCTTCCGGGAAGATCACGAGCTGGCGGCCGCGCTTCACTTCAGCGGCCGCGCGGCGCAGCGTCTTCACCAGCGAGCGCGGGCCGCCGCCGCGGTCGATCGAGATCATGCCGGCCTTGATCAGGAACTGGCCGAACACCGGAATCCAGGTCAGCTCGCGCTTGAGCATGTAGAGCGGGTGGTCGAAGAAGCGCAAAAGCTGGAACGTCTCCCACATCGACTGGTGCTTGGCGGCGACGATCAGGGGCCCTTTCGGAATCTTCTCCAGCCCTCTGAATTCGACCCGGATGTTGCAGACGACGCGCATCAGGAACAGCGTGGCGTTCGCCCACCATGCGGCCAGCGTCATCATCACCCGGCGCGGCAACAGGACGGTCGGGATCGCGACGATGCTTAAGCTCACCAGCACGAGATAGAACAGCACGTTGAAGATGAGCGAGCGCACGAAGATCGAAGACATCGAATTCCCGACTTAAAGAGTTGGTCTGGTCAGTTCACCTGCGCGGTCGCCGGCCGGCGCGGCGCCGGCGCGCCGCCAGGCTGCTCCAGGAAATCGGGCGTCAGGTCGAGACCGATCCTGGCCAGCCGCACCCGCACCTCCGCCGCGACATATTTGACGTATTCCGATAGCAGGAGGCGCAGCGTTCCGCCACTCATCCACCAAGGTTCGTCGCGCCATTTGTCGCCGATCACCACGAACGGGATCAGTTCGACATCCGGCATCGCGTGCGACAGTTCGACGATCGCGCGCGGCATGTGGTAGTTCGAGGTCACCACGATCAGCGACTTGAAGCCGCGCTCATGCGCCCAGCGCCGCGTCTCAGCGGCATTGCTCCTGGTATTGACGGCGGAGCGGTCGAGATCGACGCAGCACCTCAAGAGCGCCTGATTGTTCTCGGGCAGCGAGCGGGAAATATCGCTCGCCGCATTGGTCGGGTGCACGCCCGAGATCAACAGCCGCTTGCCGTAGCCGGCCGCCAGCAATTCCACCGCGTCGGAGATGCGCGAGGAACCGCCGGTCAACACCACGATGCCGTCGGCATTGCGCTCGGGCTGGGTTTCGACGCCGCGCAACTGCGACAGGAACGCGAGGAAGCCGACCCCCGCGGCGACGAACAGCACCGCCAGCGGCGCGACGATCAGCGCGCGCAGCGATCCGTGCGGCCGCGCTGGCCGGCGCTTTTGCGATCGGTCGTCGAGATCAGAGCTCATCGGATAAGGCTGTCCCTTCCCCGGACGCAATTCTAGAGCGTTTTTGGGCGAAGTGGAGTCCGGCCGTTCCATCAGTCGACGTCATCGAGCGTGGCGAACAGCGTCCGCCGTGAGGCCCAGGCCGTGATCGCGGCGATCAATACCGCCTGCAGCGCCAGCACCAGATAGCCGGACGGGCGCAGCGAGAAGGTCCCGAGCAAGGCCGCGAACTGGTCGCCGACCGGAGTGCCCGAGAACCAGCTCGCGATCGATTCGGAGAAGCCGAAGAACAGCATCGCGACGCCACCGCCGATCAGGCCGCCCTCGAGTCCCAGCATCAGGAAATGCCGCAGGAAACGGTTGGCGATGTAACTGTCGGAGGCGCCGACGAAATGCAGCACCTCGACGATCGGCCGGTTGGCGGCCATCGCGCCGCGCGTGGCGAAGGAGACCGAGATGATCGTCGCGACGATCACGAGGGCGAGAATGCCGATGCCGGCAAACACGGTGGCGCCGCTCATCGAGCGC
This sequence comes from Bradyrhizobium sp. Arg237L, assembly GCF_029990105.1. Lineage (NCBI taxonomy): Bacteria > Pseudomonadati > Pseudomonadota > Alphaproteobacteria > Hyphomicrobiales > Nitrobacteraceae > Bradyrhizobium > Bradyrhizobium sp. Arg237L. The sequence continues at coordinate 65,965 of NZ_JAQMIL010000049.1, forward strand.
ATGCGCTCGATCCAGGCGCGGTGATCGTCGACGCTGGCACCGGGGGCGACCTGCGTGACCCGCGCCCGCAGCGCTGCGAGGTCCGGCGTGCTGCCGGGCTGCACCCGCGCCACGATGACGCGCGGCACCGGCAATTGCTCGATCGACAATCCGCTGCCGAGCCAGGGCTCGAGCAGTTTTGCGGATTCCTCCTTGCTGAACGGGCGGACTTCGACGATCCCACCCTGCGTCCGCATCGCCTCCGCCGCCGCTGATGTGTCGCGATCGAGATCGCGGCCGGCCGCCGGGCGGATCTGGATCGTGATCTCGCTCGCGACCTCCGACTGCCACTCGGCCGCGGATGCGCTGACCAGGAGCACCGTGCCCGTGGTCATCGAGGCCAGGAAGGTCATGATCGACACGACCGCGACCAGCGCGCGGCCGGAGATCGAGGCGCGCGGCACGATCGGCGACATGTTGCGCGCATTCGCCGCCACCTGCGGGCGTTCATGCCCGAGGTCGACGAGCGGCACATGCTCTCGGCCGATCTTATTCATAGATGTGCAGCCGTCCCTGGTGCAGCACCAATCGCCGCGCCTCGTACTGGTCCATCAGCGTTATGTCGTGGGTGGCGATGATCACGGCGGTGCCCGACTTGTTCAACTCGATGAACAGGCGCAGCAGCCGCCGCCCGAGCGTCGGATCGACGCTGCCGGTAGGCTCGTCCGCCAGCAACAATTGCGGCCGCGAGATCACCGCGCGCGCGATCGCGGCGCGCTGCTTCTCGCCGCCCGAGAGGATCGGCGGCAGCGCATCCATCCGCTCGCCGAGGCCGACCCATTTCAAGAGGTCGATCACCTCGCGCCGGTAGCTGGATTCGTCGCGGCCCATCACGCGGAACGGCAGCGCGACATTCTCATAGGTCGTCATGTGGTCGAGCAGGCGAAAGTCCTGCAGCACGATGCCGATGCGCTTGCGCAGGTTTGCGATCTGGTCCTTGCTCAGCAGCGAAATGTCCTTGCCGAACAGATTCACCAACCCGCGCGTCGGCCGCAGCGACAGGAACAACAGCCTGAGCAGCGAGGTCTTGCCGGCGCCCGACGGGCCGGTGAGAAACTGGAAGGAATGGGCGGGGACGGCAAAGCTGAGGTCGCGCAGAATCTCCGGGCCGAGCCCGTAACGCAATCCGACATTTTCGAACCGAACCAAGCTCTAGCTCCGCTCGACATTGGGTTGGACGTTGGGTTCAACTGGGGCGGCGGCCGGGAACCTCGAACCTTGGCTCAATCCTCGCGCCCGTTTCCGGCTGGGCCAGCGGGCCGAACAAAGCGTTTGTGCTTCGGTTATGGTTTCCGATTCGTTAACGGTCGCCTTGTAGCATCTCGGCGCATCCATGGTGGGGATTGGGCTCCATGCATATCGTTTGCCCGCATTGTACAACATCCTATGCGATCAAGCTGGAGACGTTAGGTCCGGCCGGGCGTACGGTGCGTTGTTCCCGCTGCAAGGAAGTCTGGCTGGCGCGGCCGGAGGATGCCGTCGACATCACGGCGCCGATGCCGGCGATGGCGGCGGCGAACAGGTCCGCCGCGTCCGATGCCGCCGCGGAATGGGAGGCGATGGCGCGGCAGGAGGAGGACGAACGCACTCCTGTCGTCGACAGCCCCTCGATCTCGGCCGACTGGCCGGCGGACGATGCAGTCCGACAGGACTGGCCGTCGGTCGCCCGGGAAGACGCCGAGGCTCACGCAGATGCCGAAGCCAAACCCCGCCGCCGGCTGCCAAGACTGTTCGAGCTGCCCACCCTGCCCCGCATCCGCATGCCCGCAGCGAGCCTGCCCACCGCATGCGCGGCGATGACGGCGCTGATCGTGGCGCTGGTGGTGTGGCGCGGCGACGTCGTGCGCCTGTTGCCGCAGACCGCGCTGTTCTACAGGCTGGCCGGGCTCGAGGTGAATCTGCGGGGGGTGGCGTTCAAGGACATCAAGGTCGGTCACGAGACCGTGGACGGCAAGCCGGTGCTGGTGATCGAAGGCATGATCGTCGGCGAGACCCGGAAGCCGGTGGAACTGCCACGGTTGCGCTTTGCGGTCCGCGACGCGCAGGGCGCGGAGATTTATGCGTGGAACACGGTGCTGGAGCAGCCGGTGCTGAAGCCGGGCGAACGCGCTTTTTTCAAATCGCGCCTTGCCTCGCCGCCTCCGGAAGGGCGCGACATCGATATCCGCTTCTTCAACAAGCGGGATCTGGCGGCTGGCGGCAAGGCTTAGAATACGAGACGTGTCTTGCGAAGGAGGTTAGCTCGATGCCGCGGGTATTGATCGCCGACGATGAGGATTCGATGCGCTCGCTGGTGGCACGCGCCATCGCCATGGACGGCCACGAGACCGTCACCGCGCAGGACGGCGCGGCCGCGCTGGAAATCCTGGCGCGCGAGCAGGGCGCCTTCGATCTGCTGCTCACCGACATCCAGATGCCTGTCATGGACGGGATTGCACTGGCGCTCGCCAGCGCACGCGATTTTCCGGAGTTGAAGATCCTGTTGATGACCGGCTTTGCCGATCAGCGCGAGCGCGCCTCCGGCCTCAATGCGATCGTGCACGACGTGGTGACCAAGCCGTTCTCGGTCGCCGATATCCGCACCGCCGTGGCAGATGCACTGTCGGCGCGGAAGGTGGCGTAGGTGGCATTAGGTAGCAAACTCACCTTCCAACCTGTCGGAGCCTCGATATACTTTCGGTCATCATATTCCGGGCATGACGCCGGAACAGTGGACCGCCGGGAGCCGAAAGCTGCGTTGGAGACCGGCGCGGGATTGCATTTGGTGACGACGATAAGCAGCTAGGGATTGTCGCGTCGCGCTAGCTGTGATTCAATGGCGCGTATCTGGGTGGCCCCTTGTGGAAGGGGGCCGGTTAGCAGAAGCCAATCCTTCTGGAAGGGATCGGCCCCAACCCTTGTGGAAGGGGTTGGCAGTTGGAGGTAGCGGGACTTGCACCCGCCGGGGCCGTGGCTGACACCTTGCCCCTGCACTGTGCACCCCCGATCTCATTCAGAGGCCGCAGGCTTTTCCCAAGGGAAGCCTACGGCCTCTTTTTCTTCGTTCGTGCCGTGAGTGGTCGGAAGGTAGTACAACGGGCCTTCTTTGCTTAACCGCCCGTCCTTCCACATCCGCCATGCGGTGGGCCCTACATCCTCAGATTTCACAGATGGCCACCACCGCCGCGCAATCGCCATTTGCATTTCCTTCGGTTCCAAACCTGGTTTGTTGTGCGCCATAGCTTCCTTCAGGAGCGCTATGATCATGTTTGGTGTCGTCGGAGTCCCTTCGGGCTTGCCAGAGGTCTTGATCTCAACCAGGGTCGTTGAGCCGTCGGAGTGACGCATCATCAAATCAGGCTGTGTGACACCAAAACGCGCAAGCACCTTCTCCGCTGACGCCAGCTCTTGATCTTCTGCCTCCAAGGCGCTGAGCCGCTCTCGGAGATCGCCCATCTCGGACGCAATCTCCCTTCGGCGGTGCAGAAGCATGGCGTAAGGATCTGTATTCATGAGTATACAATGGACCGGAACCTTGATGCCGTCAAGTTCCCCCATGTGATTTATCATGGAATGTTCCGCATATTTTCGTATCATCAAGATGATTGAGCCTGTGGATAAGTCATGATTCGCGCGGCATCTGAATTGACTCGCCGAATCAAGCGACCGGGCCACCAACTATGACAGCCTTATTGACGTAGTTAACTTGGTGAGTTTGCCAGCTGATGCCGAGTTTCCGTTCGTCATTGCCGGGTTTGTGACCCGCCAATCCTTCCCAAGAGACGACTCTCATGAAGATCGATGGATACGCGGGTCAAGCCCGCGTATGACGAGCGAGGCTTGCTCGCGCCATAACCACTCCCTGTGGTTATGGGTCCCGGCGTTCGCCGGGACGACACCTGTGCGAGGCTTGAGGGAGTCGCACCCCACACTCTCCGTCATACCCCGCGCAGGCGGGGGATGGATTCACGATTGAAGTGCAACGGTTGATTTGAGGTCGGAGAATGCCTCGGCGGGTGTTTTGAAGTCCAGACATTTGCGTGGGGTGTTGTTGAGGCGGTGAACATGCCGCCTGAGATCGGCTGCCGTGATGAGGTTGAGGTCAGCTTTGCGCGGCAGGAACCGTCGTAGTCGTCCGATCGCGTTTTCCACGCCGCCCTTTTGCCAGGGACTATGGGGGGTCGCAGAAGAAGGTCTGGAGGCCGAGGGTTTGGTGAAGCCTGTGATGCTCGGCGAACTCGTTCCCGTTGTCGAAGCTGATGGTTTTGCGCATCGCCCCTGGAAATCTGCCGAGCGGACGCGTGATGGTCCGAGCGGTGAGGACGGCTTTTCGATCGCGTGGGCGGTGAACGATATTGAAGCGGGTTTGTCGTTCGTGGAGAACCAGCAAGCCTTGGCCACATCGGGCGAACAGCATGAAGTCGGCTTCCCAATGGCCCGGCGTTCCGCGACCTTCAGCCTCGGCGGGTCGCTCGGCGATCGCGCGCCGGTGCTTGATGACGCTGATGCGGCTGCGTCCGCGTCGGCCTCGCATTTTTTTGTGACGCGGCAGCAGGCGATACCAATAATCCTTCTGGGCCGTGCGATGATAGATGAAACGATAGATTGACTCATGGCTGACGACCACGCGACCATGCTCCAGCGCCAGTCGGCCTGCGATCTGCTCTGGGGAATGTCCCATCGCAAGGCCTTTGCCCACGCGGTCCCGCAGGTCTGGCTGGCGCGCCAGCTTGAAGCGGCAATCCCATCGTCGCCGGCGCTCGGTCAGGTGTTGCGCCCGGACCGGCTCGTAGCCGCCCGCCCAAACCTTGGTCGGCCGGGAGTTGCGCCGCAGTTCCCGACCGATCGTCGACGGCGCCCGGCCAAGCGCAGACGCAATTTGGTTCTGAGATCTACCGCCTGCATGCAGGCGGTAGATCTCAACGCGCTCTTCAAGGCTGAGCTGGCCATAACACCGTCCCATCGCCACAACACCTTAGCAGGTGTTGCACTTGTGTCGTGAACCCAGGGGGTATCCAGTAAAGAGCGGCCCTCGATTGAACTCGGACGTCTCTGGAATACTGGATCGTCCGCCTTCGCGGACGATGACGACGGAGCGCGAGGCGGTTACCCGTCGTCCCGGGCTTGACCCGGGACCCATAACCACAGGCCATTATTGTGTGCTCCGCTGCAACTGCTTGCTCGCGGCACACACCTCCCTGTGGTTGATGGGGTGGACGGCCCCCTACGGCATCAGTTGTGCCAGAATGAGGTTGTCGAAATCTCAAAC
>NZ_JAQMIL010000050.1:0-69715 GCF_029990105.1 Bradyrhizobium sp. Arg237L
ACCCGCCCTGCCGCCTCAAGCGGCGGGCACCTGTCCCTGATTATCGTGTCTCACGATAAGGGTGCACTTCATCCGATCTGCTCGTGGCGGCTCTCGAAAACGAGGGCGTCGACCGCATCTTTGGCGTCCCCGGCGAGGAGAACCTCGACGTCGTCGAGAGCTTGCGCAAGTCTTCCATCGAATTGGTCGTCACTCGTCACGAACAGTCCGCCGCCTTCATGGCTGCGACCCACGGGCGCCTCACAGGGAGGCCCGGTGTCGCCCTCAGCAACTTTGGGGCCGGGCGCCCTGAATCTCTCTACAGGAGCTGCCTATGGGCTCTTGGGAGGCATGCCGATGGTCCTGATCACTGGCCAGAAGGCGATCCACGCCAGCCGGCAGGCGCACTTTCAGATCGTGGACGTCGTCGCGAGCATGAAGCCGCTCACGAAACTGTCGCAGCAGATCGTAAGCGCGTCTTCCATCGCGACCGTCGTCCGGAATGCTTTCCGGATTGCGATGGAGGAGCGTCCCGGACCCGCGCACCTCGAGCTTCCGGAAGATGTCGCGGCGGAGAAGGTTTCCGGCGTGCCGGTCGTCCTGGTCCACCCGACCGATCTCCCGGCGCCCTCGATGGACGCCGTCCGGAAGGCCGCCGAGCTCATCCTCTCCGCGAAATGCCCGTTGCTTATGTTCGGTGCCGGTGCCAGCAGGCCAAGGCTCGCGCCCGCGCTCTCCGAATTCGTCCGCGGGGTGAAGATCCCATTCTTCAACACGCAGATGGGGAAGGGTGCCGTTGGTGAGGCTTCCGACTACTATGTCGGCACGGCGGCGCTGAGCGAGCGCGACTACGTCCATCGCGCGATCGACTGCGCAGACCTGATCATCACCATCGGCCACGACACCATCGAAAAGCCGCCATTCATCATGGGACGTGGGCGCCATCAGGTGCTCCACATCGGCTTCACGCCCGCGACAATCGAGGAGGTTTACTACCCGCAAGCTGAACTAATCGGCGACATCGCGAAAGGTCTCGACATGCTGGCGGCCGAGATCGAAGGGAAGCTCAAGCAGACCACGCGGTGGGACGGCGTGCGCGCGGACATCCTCCGCCACATCGGCGACCGTGCCAACGAAGACCACTTTCCACTGACGCCGCAGCGGATCGTTCACGACGTCCGCCAGGTCATGCCACCCGACGGCATCGTCGCGTTGGACAACGGGATGTACAAGATATGGTTCGCGCGCAACTACCGCACGGACGTCGCCAACACGCTGCTGCTCGACAACGCGCTTGCGACGATGGGAGCGGGGCTTCCGTCGGGCATGATGGCGGCACTGCTGAATCCGAAGCGACGTGTGCTCGTTGTCGCCGGCGACGGTGGTTTTATGATGAATTCGCAGGAACTGGAGACCGCGCAGCGTCTGAAGCTCGACCTCGTCGTGCTCGTAATCGAGGATCGCGCCTACGGGATGATCAGGTGGAAGCAGGCCGTCGACGGTTTCGGCGATGCGGGGATGACTTTCGGCAATCCGGATTTCGTCGCCTACGCGCAGTCCTACGGTGCCCAGGGTCATCGCGTGACCGAGGCGGGCGGTCTGGCACCGAGACTGGAGAAGGCCTTCGCAGCCGGTGGCCTCCATCTCGTGGTGGTGCCGGTGGACTACAGCGAGAATGTTCGTGTTTTGGTGGACGAACTAGCCGACATGCAGCACTAGGCCCTGTGGACTCTAAGGATTCACACATCAGGTCGATGCGACCTGATGTCATCCGGCTCTAGCCTTTGTCGAAGCCTTGGCTTGCGCCTCCAGGAACAGATCGACGAACAGTCTCGATGGCGGCCCGGTCGCGGGCGGTCTTGTGATATTTTGCCCGGCGTGTCGCGCGACAGGTTGAACCGGTCAACGTCACACGCGCCGCCGTCGAATTCAGCGATCACTGGGCGTCCCTCGACCGGCGCAAACTCGCTTGGTTGACGCTGCATTCCGTCTGCATCAGGCCGCCTCAGGAAGCGCGCGATCGATTGCGTGGCACTCTTCCTGGACAGTTGCCGCACTTCTCGCCCCAGCCGGGGTCTTAAATCGAGTTAGCTACCCGGTCCGTTGGGGCGAAGCACGGAATCGCTTTCTGTCCATCGAGATTTTGCAGCGGAAGCCAATACCCACGACAACGCAGGCCATAAATTACAACGTAATTTCAATAACATATGCGTTCGCAGTTTTATTCTGAATGGCGCGCCAATTCTGCGATTTTCTAGGCCAGATTACGATTTTGCGCGATTTCGTCCACGAGACGACGGCGCGCTCGCATCGCTAAAGTTCGAATAAGACCGGCGCCGCGATGTCGTTTCGGTCGGTGCTAGTAGCGTTGATGCCGAGCGCCAGCGACCATTTGTCGAACGCGGTCACCTTTGCAAGGCGTGCACCGTTGTAGGGTGCGTCCGTATTGCTCGGTGATGTCGAGAAGCCGTTGCCGAACATGTTCGGGACAATGATGAAATAAGCAGCGGGATCGAGCGCCTTGCCGGCGCCGATGAGCCATTCATTCCCGAGATGCGTACCGGAATACCAGCACGGATAGATGATCACGTTGCTCCGCTTTGCGTTAGGCGTTCCGTAGGGCGTAGGCCAGGCGCGCGCCCCCTCAGCGTCTGGACGGATTGCAGGCGATATCGCCGAGGCAGTTTGTAAAACATGCGTCGTTTTGCGTCCCGCGCCGACTTGACGACAACGCCTGGAAACGAAGACTTCAGTTCAGCAACCTGGGCCTGCACGCGCGTGCAAGTCCGGCCTCATCGGCCTCGGCCTGCACCGATGTTGATTTGGCATTTGCGATGCGTCAGGCGGTAGCGCCAAGACTTCAAGACGCTTTTACCTTCCGCTTCAGAGCACGCCGCTTTTGAGTAGCGGTCAGCTTACGCCTAAGCGAGACCAGCGCTGCCACGGTAGTCTTGTCCTGAGATTTTCGAATCGACACTTCTGTTATGGTCATGATGCTCCCCAAAGCGACAATGGTCGAATCTTTGGAGGACTTGATCAAGATCACCGAAGCGTACTCGTCCTGATCAACTTTGGAGTGTTGCTTTGAAGTGACACGCGTGAGACGGAGTTGCACCTACAGCAGCGGAATACTCTTGCAGCGCCAAACCGCGCGGTGCCTGGCAAGTCTGCTAGATGCTGGATCGCGTCTCCGCACGTCTCGCAAATGCGGACCTTGTCCTGCGGTTCACTGACTGCGATCACCGAAGCTATTCCTCTAAGCTACAAACCAGCGATACTTGGACAGTCAAAGCGCGGTGTGAGTCTAAATGATGTAGATGCTCGCCCGTAAAATTACGGGGTCGTTCAAGCGCTCCCAGCATTAACCTAACCGCGAAACGGATTGTGCTGACCGGCGCCCGCGAATGCATTGCGAAGAAGACCTACATTCGAGCCCATGGGTATCCGGCTGTGCATTTCGATGCAGTCGTGAACAAGCTCAAGGATAATCCGGGTTGGACCATGCGCGAGCTAGAATGCGGTCACGACGCCATGCTCGACATGCCGCAACAGCTTGCCGACCTTCTTATGGCAAGTGCGTAGAGCCCGCGTCGCACGCGTCCACTGGCGCTGCCATCAGTATGGAATCCGAAACTCTGAAAAGTGCGAGTCGGATTGACTACGTCGATGGCGGGCGGAAGCTGCTCGGATACGCCGGCGAGCGACCGCGAGGTGAGGCCGAAAAGGAGAGGCAGGCACTAGCGGCTGCGGTTCGAGTGAATTCGCGGGCGTGCCCTTGCTCACAGTGCGCTGAGGCTGCGCTGCGCAAGGGGCGTTGCACTAGTCACCGGAGATCGCGATGCAGACCACGATCCCGCGCCAGCTCGCTTCGATCGCAAAATGGACACTAGTCTCACATGATGAAGGGCTCGCGGGGGGCGTGCGATGACGTCCTTGTCGATCGCCGCTAGAGTTCGCGGCACATCGTCAATAAAGGGAGCTGTGATGCCGTGGTACGCCTACATCGCCTGGTTCTTTGCCGGCGCATTTCTTACCATCGCGATCCCACATGTCGTGCAGGGTATCTGCGGAAACTGCTTCCAGACGCCGTTCGCTTCACCGCGCGGCGTCGGCGAGTCCTCGGCGGTCGCCAATGTGATCTGGGGTTTTGTTAATCTCGCCATCGGCGGCGCACTGATCGATCTCAGCTTCCCGCCCCAACTGATGCCCCCGTGGACGATCTGCTTCACCGCGATGATCGGCGGGCTCGCCATCGCCATCTACCTTGCCAAGCATTTCGGCAAGGTCCGCAACGCCGCGCCCCATCCGTGACGAAGCGTGCTTGCGACTCCGTCCTTGAGAGCTGGCCGGCGCATCGATGCTCGCGTATCGGGTTCTGGTGGCGCAGCTCGATCTGCTCGAATCTGCTTTGGGCTTCCCAAGTGGATTTCGACCGTGGGACCGCCATCAAGCCGATCTCGTCGACGTACCGCGAAGCAAGACGACGTAGTCGAAGGCATCGCGGCAGAAAGCTCCGACGCGATGTTCCTCCGTCGGATGCCGCCTCTCAGTGTTTCACGCCACTCCGGAAGATCTGCTGCAAGTTCGCTTTCTATTTAATCAGACCAATCGCATCTCGGAAATTTCGGTGCTGCGCCGTTTGAAGCCATTCGAAGATAACGATCTCGGTTGTGACAACCTCTGCACCATGTCGCTCCATGCGTCGAATGGCGGTCTCCTTGTCCTCCGGACGGCGTGAGCCGAGGGCGTCGCGCACCACATAGGTTTTCCGCGAGGTCTGCAGCAGGCCAAGCACCGTCTGCTGGACGCAGACGTGAGACTCGCATCCGGCGACGACGAGTTGCGCATCGGGTGGAACGCGAGCGAGAAAGCCATTCTCGCGGCAGGCGTCGAAGAATTGCTTGTGGACCAGCCGGTCCTGCTCGACCGGCAGTTCGTCGACCGTGGCGCCCAGGCCCTTCGCGTTCTGTTCGGTGAAAAGGCGAGGAACGCCGATCAGTTTCGCCGCCTCGACGAGGCGGCTCGCATTTTTGATGGCGGCTGCGCCTTCATAGATTGCGGGCATCAGACGCGACTGGAAGTCAACGATCAGGAGAAGGGAACGCTCGGGATCTATAGTCAACATGATGTCAACCCTCGCAAAGGTGGGCGATACGGTGCTTGACGAAGGCTTCCATCAGGTCGGGCGCCGAGGCGCCGAACATCCGGATACGGCCGGTGTGGAGCAGCAGGAGAAGTCCCGTGGCGTGGGCAAAGCAATCGACCATCAGGTGATTTGCCTTCTGCCGTGATGTTCCCAGCTCGATCGCGGCTTCGGCGATCGGCCGCAGCGCTGCCTCAAGAGCCGCGTTGAGTATCTCATCACGTTCGTGGCCAAGACCCGCCGGCTTCATGCCACCACGGAAGAGATAAAAGCCGAGATCTAGATCGCGCGGATTCTCGGCGTAGAAGGTGAAGAACGACATCGCTGCAGCCTTCAGCCGCCGCGAGGGAGTCCTGGTCTGGGCCACCGCGTCGTTGACCGCGGCGCCGAGGGAGGCGAGGGATGCCTTCAGGACCTCGGCGTAGATCGCTTCCTTGGACTCGAAGTGGAAGTAGAGCGCGGCCGGTGTGTAACCGGCACGAACCGCGATGGCTCTGAGGCTCGCGCCCTCAAGACCTTCCTCGGCAAACACCTGTTTCGCGGCGCAGAGAATGAGTTCCCGCTTGTGTCCGCTGACTGCCTCGCGCCGGCTCTGCCGCTTTTCCACCATCTGCTCCTCGAATCGCGCTTGACATGGATTCTTACAGTGTTAGAAAATCTAACAGCGTTCAATAAATTGAACAAGGGGGGTCGCCATGCTGATGTCGGGTGCCGATTACCGGGAATCTCTTCGCGCTTACAAGCCACGGGTCTTCGTGAACGGGAGCACGGTAACGAGCGTGGCTGATGAGCCATTGCTCGCGCCCGGCGTCGCAGGTGTGGGCGTCACGTACGACTTTGCGCTTCGTGAGGAGCATGTGCCGATCATGACGGCGCGGCAGGGTACATCCGACAAGACCGTCAACCGGATGCTGCATATCAACGAAACCTCCCAGGACCTGCTGTTCAAGCTCGAAGCTGTGCGTCTCGTGTGCAAGACAGTTGGATGCGCGCAGCGTTACCTTACTCACGATGCTCTCAACGGCATCTATCAGTCGACGAAGCTGACCGATGACCGTCATGGCACGGACTATAGCCAGCGTTTCCTTGCTTATCTCCACGATATTCAAGACAAGGACCTTACTCTCGGCGTTGCAATGACGGACGCCAAGGGCGACCGGTCGAAGCGTCCGGGGGTTCAGGTCAATCCCGACGTTTACGTGCATATCAAGGAGCGGCGGCCGGATGGTATCGTAATCCGCGGCACCAAGGCCATCGTCACGGGCGCGCCTTACATGCACGAATTTCTCGTCATGCCGTGCCGGACCCACAATCCAGAAGACAAGGATTTCGCTGTATGCTGTGCCGTCCCGTGCGACGCACCAGGCGTGACGATCATCGCTCGCCCGGCCGGCCGCCCTGGTGAGGCGTCGGCCAAGTTTTCGGCCAAGTACGGCCAGTCCGTCGGCGTCGTGATCTTCGATGACGTCTTTGTCCCGCATGACCGCATCTTCCTGGCCGGCGAGACGGAGGAGGGCGGCTTCCTCACGACGTCTTATGCCACGCACCATCGGCACTCTTGCATCGGCGCCCGCGCCGGGTTCGGCGACCTCTTGATCGGAGCCGGAGCCCTTATGATCGAGGCCAATGGGCTCGACATCGATCGCCACGCTCACATTCGCGAGGCGATGGTCGAGCTCATCACCATCACGGAGAGCTTCTACGCCTGCGGCGTTGCCTCGTCCGTCTATTGTACCAGGGATCCTGCGGGATCGGTGATGCCGGACGCGGTCTTCTCCAACATCGGCAAGCTCTTGCTCGCGACCAAGATCTACGACATGCACCGCGTAGCCCACTACGTCTCTGGCGGGTTGATCGTGGCCCTGCCGGGACCGGAAGAAGACCATAATCCGGAGACCAAGGCGTCGCTCGCAGCAGTCATGGGCGGACGGCCGGATATCCCCGCCGACAAACGGGCCGAGGTGGCGCGCTTTATTGAGGATCTGACGGTCTCGCACGAAGCGGGCTGGTACTCGGTGATCTCTCTTCATGGCGGTGGTTCGCCGGAAGCAATGAAGCGCGAAATTTGGCGCAACTACCCCGTTATGGAGAAGATCGAATTGGTCGAGGGGCTCCTTGACCGCGGTATCCTCGACGAAGGACGCCGTGTCTCGAAGCAGCCGGGCCGCTGCTGCGCGACCGGATGTCAGGTGCCCGAGCCCCATCAGCACAGCGAGGTGCTGAAACTCGAGGGTGCGGCCGAATAGCTTCCGCTCCTCGGGCCCTCCATTCACCGACGTTCGATGGACGGCTCATTCTGACTGTCCGTAGCTTGCGGGATGACACATGAGTAGTTCCTATCGCGAGGTCTACGACCGCTGGAAATCGGATCCGATCGGATTCTGGAAGGCTGCGCAAGCCGACATTGACTGGTTCGTTCCCGCGACAGAGATCTATCGTTCGGACATCAAGCCGTACGGGCGCTGGTTTGCCGACGGCGTCTGCAACACCTGCCATAATGCCGTCGATCGCCATGTCGACGGCGGTCGTGGCGAACAGGCGGCGATCATCTACGACAGCGCCGTCACCGGCACGAAACGGTCGATTAGCTACGCCGAACTGCTGGGGGAGGTTCAGGCATGCGCCCTCATGCTCGAGGATTTTGGCGTGAAGCGGGGCGATTGCGTTCTTTTGTACATGCCAATGGTGCCGGAAGCCCTATTCGGGATGCTTGACTGCGCGCGTATTGGCGCAGTCCACTCCGTTGTGTTCGGGGGCTTTGCTGCGCCCGAACTCGCGACGCGGATCGACGATGCCAAGCCTCGGGTGGTGCTCTCCGCATCGTGCGGGATCGAGGGGAGCCGCGTAATCGAGTACAAGCCACTGCTCGACAAAGCGATCGAACTGGCCAAGACCAAGCCAGACGCCTGTGTGATCTTTCAACGCAGTCAGTCAAGGGCAAAGCTAATCCTCGATCGCGACCATGATTGGCAAGCTTCGACGACGCGCAAGGCGGCCGAGTTGCGTGCCGGCCGCAAGTCCGATTGTGTGCGCCTGGCGGCGACCGATCCCCTATATATCCTTTACACGTCGGGAACGACGGGCCAACCAAAGGGCATCGTACGGGATAATGGCGGGCATCTGGTCGCGATGCGCTGGACGATGTCTGCCATCTACGGGATGTCTCCCGGCGAGACCTTCTGGGCCGCCTCCGACGTCGGCTGGGTGGTAGGTCATAGCTACATCACCTACGGACCCTTGATCACTGGCTGCACAACGATCCTCTATGAGGGAAAACCGGTCGGTACGCCCGACGCCGGTGCGTTCTGGCGGGTGATTTCCGAGCACGGCGTGAAGGTCCTTTTCACAGCCCCGACCGCGATCAGAGCGATCCGGAAGGAGGATCCTGGGGGAAAGCTGCGAGCCCAGTATGACTTAAAGGGATTTCGTGCACTCTTTCTGGCGGGCGAACGGGCGGACCCGGAAACCGTTCGCTGGAGCGAGGAGACCTTGGGCGTCCCGGTGATCGATCACTGGTGGCAAACAGAGACTGGCTGGTCCATTGCCGCGAACCCGATCGGTCTCGGCATGCTGACGATCAAACACGGCTCGCCGTCCGTCCCCATGCCCGGCTACGATGTCGAAATCCTCGATGCCGAAGGTCGGAGTGTTCCTGCCGGCGAGATGGGCGAGATCGCGCTGAAACTTCCTCTGCCGCCCGGCGCTGCGGTCACACTCTGGAACGCCAACGACCGCTTTCAGCAAAGTTATTTGTCGCGTTACTCCGGCTACTTCAACACAGCCGACGCGGGCTACCTGGACGAGGATGGTTACATCTGGGTGCTTGGCCGAACCGACGACGTTATCAACGTCGCCGGGCACCGCCTGTCGACGGGCGCGATGGAGGAGGTGATCCTCTCCCACTCCGCCGTCGCCGAGTGTGCGGTGGTTGGTTGCAAGGACGAACTCAAGGGGGAATTGCCCTGCGGCTTGATTGTCCCGAAGAGCGGGATCAATGTCAGCCCAGACGTGATCGGCGAAGAGATCGTGGCAATGGTTCGCCAGCACATCGGTCCGGTGGCGGCACTAAAACGCGTTATCGCCGTCGATCGATTGCCAAAGACCCGTTCAGGCAAGATCCTGCGCTCAACGATAAAGCGGATTATGGATGGCGAGCCCGTGACGATACCATCAACGATCGAGGATCCTGCGGTACTCCACGAAATCGGGAGCGTTGTGAAAAAATGACCGCTATGTCCGACGCTGATGGAACCCTCGTTGTACTTGGTGACGGACCAATAGGGCTCGATAGGCGCGCTCGAGCAGTAGTGCACTGACGCTTCCTTGCGTAACCGTTCAAACCAGGGCCATAGCGTATCAGTTTGGAAGAGCTTTGGTGCGCCAGGGTGGAATTCTCTAAAGGGGTCGCATAGGCGTCGTCGTAGGCCCTCGGGAGGGCGGCTGTACGGTCGGCGTTAATGGCGCTGTTCGTTTGCATTGTTGTTATCCAGATATTGTTGGCTCAGTGGATCGAAAGCTTGCGAGCAATTTGGGAAATCCATCTGAAATGGGGGCTCGCGAACTGAGCGATCGTCAGGGTCGTGTTGACGAGCTGGAAGAAGAAACGTGCACGTTTAAGATGCCGTTTGCTGGCGTGCATGGCGGCTCGCCGAGACAGGTTGCGCGGTCGCAATGGAATCGTCATCGAGGTATTCTTTGATACGACAACAGGGCGTTCGCCGGGACAAGCCGAGTGCAGAGCGCGATATGTAAGAGGATAGCTTCCCATCTGCATCGTGTTGCCGGAGGCAGACATGTGCGGGCCTGATTGCATGGAATCTCCTTGAGTGGGCCGCGGCAATTGCTGCACAACATAGAGGATTGGGGCCAGCCAGGTGTGATCTGCGACGCCCATCGTGTTGAACTCTGACGCCCTTAGGGCGTGTCCTCGGAACTGCCGAATGACGAGGGTGGGAGATTGCAGAAGCGTTCGTCGCAACTTTCAGGATGGCAGACGCGAAGCGGTCTCTAGAAGCCAAGAGATACTTCAATCGAGGCGATCAACCGGCTCGATGCATCGTCAATCTGGTTGGCACAAATGAGCGTCGGCGATCGGTTCTTCCCATCTCAATGGCGGTGACCGGTTGAGCACGTGTCACTGAAGTGGTTGCCGTCTGGTTTCAATGCCGATCAGTGCAATCGCCACGGCGGCGATGATCAAAAATCCGGCGAAAACGGCGCTCGCTAGGGAAAGGCTTTTTGTTACGATCGGCGCGATCGCGGTCGGTGCCAGGAAGCCGCCAACCCTGGCGGCAGCCCCTGCGGCTCCCATGCCTGTCGCCCGGTCGCTGGTCGGATAGATTTCCGGCGTGAAAGCATAGAGCGCACCGAATGCGCCGACGAGCGCGAAGCTCATGCTGAGGATGGCCGCAGCAATCTGAGCCGGAGTCTCCGCCACCGCGAAAGCAAAACAACCGGTGGCACTAAGAACAATGAAAGCAATCAACGTGGGCCGTCGGCCCCATCGCTCCACGCCAAACGCAGCCAGGCCATAACCGGGAAGCTGCGCCAGCGCAGTCAGGACCAGGAAGTCAGAGCCGCGCACGAAGCCGAAACCCTCGCCTGCCAGTCGAGCCGTCAGCCAGGTAAAGATGCCGTAGTACGAGACCGAAATCAGCAGCCAGGCGATAGCGATGAAGATGGTTTTGCACCGCAGTTCCGCGGACAGCAATCCGCGACGGCTTTGCGGCGCGCTGCTTTGCAGGGTGGGCATTGCCGAATCGAGTTGCTTGCCATTGGCGACGGCAACGCCTTGCAAGATATGGGTCGCAGCCTCGGCCTTGCCGGTTTTCAAGAGAAAGAGCGGCGATTCCGGAAGGGACCTTCGCAACCAAAGTCCTGATAGAGCGGGCAGGGCGGCGCACGCAAGCAGCCAACGCCATGCATGCTCCGGCGACAGCGAGTGAACCGCCCAGGCAATGACAGCGACTGCGAGGGATCCCAGGGCCCAGAAGCCCTCGAGAGCCACCAGCCAGCGTCCCCGGCTTCGAGACGGCAGAAATTCCGCCATGGTGGCGTAGTCGACGGGCAGCGTTCCACCGACGGCGAATCCGGTCAAGAAACGGCCGAGCAGGAGGAGAGGGAAACTGGGAGCCGCCGTCGCCAGCAATCCGAAGACCGCGTCGCACGAGACCGTGATCAAGAATATGCGGCGCCGGCCAAATCGGTCCGCAAGCGCGCCGAAGAACGGAGCCCCGATCATCATCCCCAGGAAGAACGCGGCGCCGGTCTGAAGCGCCAACGCGATCGATATCCCAAAGGCGGCCGCGAGCGAAGGCGCGGAAAAGCCCGTCGCCAGCACCTGCATGGCATCCGCGGCCCATACCAGCCCGAGGATCGCAAGGAGGCGAAACTGAAACCGCCCGGTGCCGGCACGTTCGAGCGCTTCTTCATAGGTCTCAAAGCTAGCCTCGCTCACGATGGTCATGTGATCTCCCGGGTAGCATAAAGGTTGGTACACCTTATTATTTTAGCTGCTGAAAATTCGGGCAAATGAACTTCATGTGTATCAAAGGACGGCGATATCACAAGCGTGTTTCGACTAGTAAACGCGCTCGACACGATACCTTCGTTGCTGCATTTTACTTGGTGCACGTTTCATTTTTTGGTCCCGGCCGTTTGATTAAGACCAAGGGGACCGACGGCTCGCTGCAAGCCGGCTGACTTCAAGGCATAAACAATCGTGGGCAGGGTGTTTACGGGATGCGGTACTTGCAAATGAAATCGGCTTCTTTCACGCGTCACGTGCCGAAGACAGTCGGCGAAGCCATATCAATGCTCGCCAGACTTGCCGCTGAAGACGGAAGAGTGCTCGCCGGGGGGCAGAGCCTCGTGCCCATGATGGCGCTTCGCATGGCGCGACCGGCCCATCTCATCGACATCAAT
This sequence comes from Bradyrhizobium sp. Arg237L, assembly GCF_029990105.1. Classification (NCBI taxonomy): domain Bacteria; kingdom Pseudomonadati; phylum Pseudomonadota; class Alphaproteobacteria; order Hyphomicrobiales; family Nitrobacteraceae; genus Bradyrhizobium; species Bradyrhizobium sp. Arg237L. The sequence goes on from NZ_JAQMIL010000050.1 coordinate 12,047, forward strand.
GAGGTTGCCGGCCTCGACACGATCGTTAACGACAATGGACGGCTCGCGATCGGCGCTCTCGTGCGCCACGGCGCGTTTCACCAGCCGGTCACGGAAGGTCCGTTGGGGCGGCTGCTGACGGTTGTCGCCGATAGCATCGGAAACTATCCGATACGCATGCGTGGAACCATGTGTGGCAGCCTTGCTCATGCGGACCCGGGATCCGAATGGTGTCTGACGGCCGCCACGCTCGATGCCGAACTGGTCGTCCGCAATCAAGATGGAGAGCGCCGGATTCCGTCGAATTTGTTCTTTGACGGGATCATGTCGACCACCTTGAAGGAAGATGAGCTTCTAGTCGAAATACGCTTCCCCATTTTGCCGATGGATACGATGTTCGGTTTTTTCGAATTCAGTCATCGTGCTCGGGATTTGGCGCTGGCCGCATCGCTCGTGACCTACCGGTTGGAGGAGGGACGAATGCGAGATGCGCGGCTGGGAATAGGCGGCGCGGAACCAACGCCGCGCCGCATCGCGGCCGCCGAAGTAGCTCTTAACGGCAGGCGTCCCGGCAGCGAAGCGTTTCGTCTGGCGGCTCGAACGGCCGCGCACGCGGTCGAGCCCATGGACGACAGCCAGATCGGCGTGGAGCACCGGCGGGACCTCGTCGAAGCGGTTGTTCAGAGAGCGCTGGAGCAGAGCTTATGAGTAAGTCGACCAAAGGATCTGGCACGTCATGGGTCGGCCGCGCAATTCGGCGCTTGGAAGATCCGGCGCTTGTCCGCGGAAGAGGCCGCTTCACGGCCGATTTGCACGCTGCGAACAGCGTGAAATTTGCGCGGAGCCCGGTAGCGGCAGGACGGATAAAGGCCGTCAAGGGGCCGGCGGGCGCTCGCATCATCACGGCGACCGATCTCTCCGACGTCAAACCTATTCGGCCGATGCTGCACAAGTTCAACTATAGACCGATCGCGCAGCCGATCCTCGCCAGCGGCATCGTGCGCTTTGTCGGAGAATGCGTTGCCGCGGCGATTGCGCCGACCGAGGAGGAGGCCGAAGACATCGTCGACGGCATCGAGATCGATATTGAAGAGACGGAGCCGATCGTCGGTGTGCATGATGCCATCAGCTCGACGCGCGAGCCTGTTCACACTGAGGCGCCAGGCAACATCGTCGTGGAGGGCCAGATCAAAACGCCTGGCTTTGACACGACATGGGCATCGGCGACCAAGATCATAAAGCTTCAGGTCAGGTCGCACCGACAGAGCGCATCACCGATCGAACCGCGTGCGGCTCATGCGTCCTATGATTGGCCAACCGGGCGGATCACCCTGACTTATACCACCCAAGCTCCCCACCTCATGCGTACCGCCATTGCTGACCTGCTGGGGTTACCGGAGGCTGATCTGCGCGTCATCGCACCTGATGTCGGCGGAAGCTTCGGGCAGAAGATGTCGCTCGCGCCGGAATGCGTCGTGATCGTCTGGCTCGCCCGCACATATCGCAGCTCGTTTGCGTGGATCGAGGACCGCCGCGATAACCTGATCGCGGGTCTGCATAGCCGCGACCAGCATATCAGTCTCGAAGGCGCGTTCGACGAAAGCGGCCGATTGCTTGCGCTGTCGGCGGATGTTCTTGCCAATATCGGCGCCTATTCATGCTTTCCGACGACATGCGGCGTCGAGCCGTTGATGGCGATGGTGGAGATGCCCGGTCCCTATGATGTCCGGCAATATGCATGTCGCGCCCGCGGCATCACGACCAACACCTGCACCATGGGACCCTATCGCGGAGTCTCACGTCCGGCCATTACGTTCGCCCTGGAACGGCTGATAGACGAGGCCGCACATGGCCTCGATCTGGATCCGGTCGAGATCCGGCGACGAAATCTGATCGACACGTTTCCTTATACGTCGGCCACTGGCCTGGTCCATGACCAGTCGTCCCATCTGGAAAACACTTGAGATTGCGGTCAAGCATATCGATCTTACGTCGTTCCGAAAGCGCCAAGGCTTGGCCTGGAACGCCGGCCGTTACCTTGGCGCTGGGATAGCGACCTTTTCCGAGTGCACGGGGTACGGAAGCGCCGCTTTCGCCGCACGCGGGATGGAGATTACGCCTGGATGGGAGTGCACCGAATTGACGGTCGATCCGTCCGGCTTCATCGAAGCGCGGATTGGCGCCTCGCCGCACGGCCAGGGACTACGGACCACCTTGGCGCAGATCATCGCAGACGAGCTCGGTGTCGAGCCTCGGAACGTAAGGATCATCCATGGCGATACCGATCGAACGCCCTATGGCTGGGGAAGCTTCGCGAGCCGCTCGCTGGTCATCTCCGGCGGGGCAACGTTGATCGCCGCCCAGAAGGTGCGGGCCAAGCTCATCGGGATGGCCGGTCACCTGCTGGAGGCGCAGCAGGAGGACATCGTCTTGAACGAGGGGAGGGCAAGAGTCATAGGCACGGATCGTTCGATCACGATCGCGGCCTTGGCGGGCGAAGCGTATCACCAGACGCATCGTTTCAACGGCATGATCGATCCCGGCATCTCCGAGAAGGGCTTCTATGATCCCCTCGGTACATTCTCCAACGCCTGCCACGCCGCGATCGTGGAGGTCGACATCAAGACCGGAAAGGTCAGAATCGAGAAATTCCTCGTGGTCGAAGATGCCGGCCGTCTCATCAATCCGATGATCGTCGATGGCCAGGTCCACGGGGGTGTCGCGCAGGGCATCGGAAACGCGCTGCTCGAGGAGATTAGATATGACGACACGGGAAATATCCTCACCTCGACCTTCGCCGACTATCTGTTGCCGACGGTACACGAGATCCCGACGATGGAGTTGCGCCATCTCGAGACCTATACCAACGCCAGCAATCTCAAGTCCAAGGGTATCGGCGAGGGCGGAACGATCGGCGCCCCTGCCGCCGTCGTGAATGCCATCAATGATGCGCTGCGGCCGTTGGGAATCACCATTAACGAAATGCCCGCAACGGCGCAGCGCATCCATGCCGCGGTGCGCGCAACAGGCAGGAATACGTGACGCCGAACTGGTCCGCAGATCTTGTCGTCGTCGATGAGGTGCACAACCAATGGACGTGAAAGCGATTGTCAAGCTGACCGTCAACGGACAGGATTATCGCGTCGATGTCGAGCCGCGACGGACGCTGGTCGACGCCATCCGCAGAGATTGCGGGCTGACGGGAACGCATATCGGCTGTGAGCACGGCGTTTGCGGCGCCTGCACCGTGATTGTGGATGGCGATCCGGTGCGCGCATGCTTGATGTTCGCGGTGCAGGCCGAAGGCAAGGACATCAGGACCGTTGAAGGATTGACCGCAGATAACGAGCTGCATCCGGTTCAAAAAGCCTTCATGGAGCATCACGGACTGCAGTGTGGATTTTGTACGCCCGGCTTTCTCATGCTTGCGGTCGCGGTGTTGGAACGGGACCCCGATATCGGCGACGACGCTCTGATCGATATCCTGTCATCAAATCTCTGCCGCTGCACCGGCTACCAAAATATCGTCAGAGCTGTACGGATGGCTGCCGCTGACATGCGGGAGCGTTCACGCTGCCGCGACGTCCCTGAGAACAAATTTTGAGTTAGCCAAAGATGCCGAGTAACCCGCGCGGCCGCAAAACCAAGCATGTGCAGAACCGACAAAATCGGGAGGTTGTGCCCTCGCAGCGTCCTGAGAAAAAGTATGATTTTTACGCGCAGGTCGGATATTTGCTTCGCCGCGTATTCCAGCGGCATACGGCGATCTTTCAACGGATGAGTATCGATCCGCAACTCACGGCCATTCAGTTTGTCGTACTCTGCGTCATCGCTGAAAACTCTCCTTGCTTCCTGACGACGATCAGCCGATCGGCCGCGCTCGATCCAGCAACGACTCGTGGTGTCGTCGAAAGGCTCAGCAAAAGAAACTTGATCACGATTACACCTGACAAGGTCGATCGGCGGCGCGTGGCTGCAGAACTGAAGGAGAAGGGGCGGCGGCTGGTCGAGGAGATGATCCCCTGCTCGCTCAGGATCACCGAAGCGACGATGTTCGGGCTCAACGCGGCCGAGAGGGTGGCCCTCCAATTCCTTCTCACCAAGATCATCGAATCCGGCGATCCTGACGAAATCGAGGATGCGTCTCTGTTTGATTTCAAGCGTCGATGACCCCTTGGCCTAGTGGAGGGTAGACAACGTGAAACGAATTCGGCCTCGCATTGCAATCGTCGGCGCCGGCCTCGGCGGAGCCACGGCGGCCATCCTACTATCGCGGGCAGGATACGCAGTGAGCGTCTACGAGCAGACCGCAGCCTTCGCGCGCGTGGGCGCCGGAATCCATTTGACCCCAAATGTCATGAAGGTCATGCGCCACATCGAGGTCGAGCGCCGGCTCAGAGAGACGGGATTCGAACCGGCAAATTGGCCAAGCCGGGACGGGGCGACGGGTGAGGTGTTGCTGGAGATCACTCTTGGACGCGTGGCCGAAGAACGCTACGGCGCGCCTTATCTGACGGTCCATCGAGGTGATTTTCACGACATTCTCACAAATGCCATTCCGCCCGGAGCCGTCCATTTCAACAAGCGGCTCGTCGGGCTCGATACGACCGAAACTATCGCAAGATTGAAATTTCACGACGGCACTGAAGCGGAGGCCGATCTGGTCATCGGCGCTGACGGTTTAAATTCCAAAGTTCGCGAAATATTGCTGGGACCGGAAAAGCCCCGCTACTCCGGTTCAGTTGCGCATCGATCCGCGTTCCCTGCGTCGCTGTTAGGTGAGTTGCGGCTGGAGGACTGCGTCAAGTGGTGGTCGCCGGATCGGCATGTCGTGGTGTACTACGTCACACGATCCCGCAATGAGGTCTATCTGGTCACCGGCGTTCCTGAGCCAGAGTGGACTGCCGAAGCCTCCTGGCTCCCCAGCACGACAAACGAGCTGCGGCGGGCGCTCGAAGGTTATCACCCGGACATACAGCGGCTGATCGGCGCGTCTCAAGCGATGACGAAGTGGCCGCTGATGGAGCGAAAACGTCTGCCCTTGTGGGGCCGCGGAGGCGTCGTGCTACTGGGAGATGCCTGCCATCCCATGAAGCCGCATATGGCTCAAGGCGCAGCGATGGCGATCGAGGATGCGGCGATGTTGGTGCGTTGTTTGATCGAAGTCGGCGCCAATAGCCTCGGTTATGCGCTCGAGCTCTATGAAGCCAATCGGATCGGCCGGACCACGAGGGTCCAGCAGGGCTCGCAACGGAACACCTGGTTGCGCGATCCGTCCGACGGGAACCCGGATTGGGTGTTCGGCTACGATGTGTTTGATGCGGCGCTCGTGCCGACAGCAGCCGGCGGCTCGAGCTTCGGATAGGCATCCCGATATGCGTTGAATACGAAGCCTCTCGCATTGTACGCGGCATTTTTCGTAAACATGTCCTGCCAAACAAGTTCGTAGTCAAAACCCTAGCGGCGTAATCTTGATTGACATAGGACTGCATAGGCCCCCGGACCTATTATGCTCAGCCTGAGTTTTGTCATTCATGACCCATAGCCGACCTCAGGGACGCAGATGGCCAAATCCGCCTGCCGTCTAGAGCAGGCGTCGCAGAAGCTGGCCATTCTAGTTACGTGCCATGTTAACTGCCGCGAAAGCCAACAGGCTGCCTGCGATCCCATCGACAACGCGCTGATACGACGCTTTGACGGTGCCGACACGGCCGATGGCCGCCAAGACGATGCCGACCGTACCGTAGACCAGCGCGCAGAGACCGATGAAGATTCCCGAAAGCAGGACCGCTTGCTGGGCGATGCCTTCATTCGCGTTCATGAAGTTCGGCAGGATCGCCAGGTAGACCAGGAGACCCTTCGGATTGAAGAAGCTGGTCATGAAGCCCTTCGCGAGCGAGGCGGGCGGAGCGTTCGGATTCAGAGAGATGCTTTGCCCGTCGATGGCGGACCGGATCATCCGGATCGCCAGATAGGCAAGGTATGCGACGCCGCACCAGCGCAGCGTTTCGAACAGGATCGGCGACGCCGCGACCAGCGTGGCGATGCCGAGCGCAGCCAATACGGCGTGCGTCACGTAGCCGAGTAACACGCCGGCGTTGGCTCGAAGGGCCGCCGTGCGGCCACCCGCCAGGGCCTGAGCCGCGATATAGATGAGGTCGGGCCCCGGCGTGCAGACGAGCGGCAAGACGGTCGCAGCGAACACAACCGACTTGGTCGCATCCATCGGGCCGCCTCAGGCAGCGACCACGGCGCGACGCATTACCTTCTGCGCCTTTGCCTGGTCGAGGGTGAATGCCAGCGTCCCGTAGTGCGAGCCCCAGGAGCCCGATCCGTTCGGGCCGCGGGTTGCGAGAAAGATGTCGACGGCCTCCTGAGTGCTGTGGCGCAAAAGCTCGGCGCCCTGCAGCAGACGCGCAACTGCTTCCGTCATCGGACGGGCGACGAACTCGTCCTCGACGGCTTCGCGAACCAGCGTTTCGGTATGAAGGACCAGCGCGTCGAAGCGGCCGTCCTGACCGAGAAGGGGGCGGGTCTCATCGAAGAGCGCCTGGATCGTACGCGGATCCTTGGCCATCGCGCGGCGCACGTCCATGCACATCATGTTCGCGGTGCCTTCCCAGACGCTATTTAGCGGCGCCTCGCGATAGAGGCGGGCGATGGGACCCTCCTCGATGAAGCCGTTGCCGCCGTGGCACTGCAGCGCTTCGTAGGCGATGGAGGGTGCGCGTGAGCAGTTGAAGAACTTGGCCGCGGGTGTGGCCACTCGGGCCAGCAGACGTTCGTGCTCGACGTCCGACAGTCGGTCGGTTGCCTTGGCGACGCGCAGCGCCATCAGCGTTGCGGCCTCGACCTCGACGGCCATGTCGGCGAGCACGTTGGTCATCATCGGCCGGTCCGCGATTGAGGTGCCGAAGGCCTTGCGGGTCGTCGTGTGCTGCAGCGCCAGCGTGAGCGACTGACGCATCAGTCCGGCGGACCCGATCGCGAAGTCCAGGCGCGTCAGATGGGCGTGCGATAGGATCTCTCGGATGCCGTGACCTTCCTCGCCGACGCGGATCGCCATCGTGCCAGCGTACTCGACTTCGCTGGATGCGTTCGACTTATTACCGGCCTTGTCCTTCAGACGCTGAATAAAGAAGTTGTTGAAGCTGCCGTCGGGCAACGTGCGCGGCAGGAAGAAGCAGGTCACGCCGCCGTTCACCTTCGCGAGCGTAAAGAAGCCGTCCGACTGCGGCACCGAGCAGAACCACTTGTGGCCGGTGAGTTCGTACCAGTTCGCGGTCTTGCCGTGGTAGTGCTCGGCGTGGGAGAAACGGGCCGTGGTCTGGGTCTCGCGGAGATCCGAACCGCCCTGCTTCTCCGTCATGGCGTAGCCGATGACTACCGACGACTTGTCGGCAACTTCGCGCCGGCTGTTTTCGTATTCGGTTCCCTTGGCCTTCTCCGCCCAGATCGCGAGCGCTGGCTCGGCCTCAAACCCGGCGTAGGAAGCGTAGGCCATGCCGGTCGGGCAGGCGGTCCCTTGCTCGACCTGGTTCCAGACGTAGCTTAGCACGGCGCGCGCGTAGTGGCCGTTCTTCTGGTTGGTTCGCCAGGCCAGGTTCGGCACTTCGTGCTTCCACGCCAGCGACATCAGTTCGTGCCAGCTCGGGTGAAAGTCGACCCAGTCGACGCGGTTTCCGAAGCGGTCGTGGGTCTTGAGCTCGGGCAGATGGCGGTTGGCGAGCCGAGCGAGCTCCTGCACATGCTCGTCGCCCGCGATGGCGCCGAGCGCCTCGCAGCGATCCGCGGCCCAAGGAGCCTCCCGCTCGATCGCGGCGCGCAATACCGCGTCGCCGGTGAAAGCGTTGAAGCCGGTCGCGGGCTTGGCCTGGTTCAGAACCTTGTGGGTGCCGTAGCGGCTGGCGGAGGCATCGAGCGTGTTTGAAGTGAGAGCTCGGGTCATGGGGACGTCTCCGGATCGTTTCGGGGTTCGTGAATGCCACTATCGCCCGGAAAACTGATGGTCGGGCGGCTGCCGCCGAGCCGAATTCCGGTTCATTATTCTAGCGCAACCTTAGAAAATAGAACTCATATTCATCTTTGGGAAGCCGAAGGGAATTTCAAAATTCGGCTTCATTCTGCGCAATACTTGACACGGATCGGTTTTCGAATCAAGATGAAAGTGAATTCGTTTTCATGTTTAAGGCGGCCAACATGGCGACCAGGGAAGTCCGTGCACTCGATAAGAAGACGCAGATCCTCCGTGCCGCCCGCGGCGTGGTGATGGACGGCGGATTCCAGGAGCTGCAGATGAACGCGGTCGCGGCCGCCGCAGGCATCGCCGTCGGTACGATCTATCGGTATTTCCCGTCGCGCGCCGAACTCTGCTCCGCTATCGTCAGCACGGTCTCGCAGCGGGAGGTCGACGTCTTGTCGGGGATCGCCGTCGCCGAGGGCGAACCGTCGCAGAAAGTGAGGGACGCGGTCCGCGCGTTCGTGCTGCGCGCCATGCGCGGCAAGCGTCTTGCCTACGGCCTCATCTTCGAGCCGATCGATCCGGAAGTGGAGAGCACGCGGCTGAAATACCGCCGCGCGATAGCACGGGTGTTCGAGACTATCATCAGAGAAGGCGTCGCCGCCGGCGAATTCCGCGAACTCCGCGTCGAAGTCGCGGCCACCTGCCTGGTGGGCGCCTTCATGGAAGGCCTCATCAGCGTACTTGCGCCCGGTGCCGCCGGCTTTCCGGCGCGGCCCGAAGAGTTTGCGGACTCCATCGCCGATCTTTGCCTCGCGGCCGTTGCTAAGCCCGGCCGGTTGCTGGTCGAGCAGCGGCCCATCGGCGCTTCTGAGCCGATCGCGCTGAAAAAGCCCTGAGCTGCGCAGCGCGCCACCCATCGCGTCCACCAGCCTCATCGAACGGAGGCGGGTCGAAAGAACGCCACGGAGGAAGTCATGTCTCGCCGAACTTGGGATGCCGCCAGTTTGCGCCGGCGCCCGGCGAACTTCGCGCCGCTCTCGCCGATCAGCTTTCTGGATCGCGCCGAGCGAGTGTTTCCCAACCGCGCGGCGCTTGTCTACGGCGATCACACCGAGACCTGGTCGCAGCGCCATCGTGGGATCGGATATCGGCTCCATGTACGAAATCGTGTCATGGCACGCCACGCTGGACTCGGAACGTGTGCCGACAAGTGCCGGCCGGCGTCGCGCTAGCGCGGGAGTTTCAAGCGACCAAGTGCCTGCTCCAATGCGTAGCTTGCCTGCAGCACGCGTGCATCGGCGCGCGGTCCGCCTACGATCTGCACGCCGATCGGCAGCCCGGCAGAGGTGAGCCCGCACGGCACGCTGGCGGCGGGCAGGCCGGTTTGGTTGGCCCATGATGTCAGCGTAGGAAAGGGCGGATGATGCGGATCGAGGCGGGCAATCTCCGGGGCGCTGATATTGATGACGGGCGCAACCAACAGATCGTAGCGCTCGAAGAAGGTGTTGATGCGGCTGCCAAGTTCGCCACGCGCGACAACGGCATCCACGAAGGCCTGTGCCGGCAACCCCTCGCCGATCCGCACAAGCGCCTGCATCGACGGGTCCAGCCTGCTTGTCCGTTCACCGAGCTTCCGGCCAAGCCGCGCCGAGAACGAGCACCAATGGACGCGATGCACGTCGGCGCAGGCTGCAATTTCCGTCGGGTGATCGGCCTCGATCCGGGCGCCCAGGCTTTCGAGGGTCTTGAAGGCGATCCGAACCGCGGCGGCGATCTCCGGCTCCACATCGATGTCCATGCCGAGATTGTCGCTGACCGCGACGCGCGATCCCTCGACGCCACGCGCGAGGTCCGCAGCATAGTCGGCACCGTCATAGGGCAGCGCGTACCAGTCGTGAGGATCGGGACGCGCCATCACGTTGAGCATCAGGGCAGCGTCGCGCACCGACCGCGTCATCGGGCCGATATGGCTGACGGTCGGATAGGCGCCGCGGGGATGATGCGGCACACGACCGAAACTCGGCTTCAAGCCGTAGATCCCGCTCCAGGCCGCCGGCACCCGGATCGAGCCGCCGCCGTCGGTACCGACCGCAAGAGGAGCGATGCCGGATGCCACCGCCGCCGCCGCGCCGCCGCTCGAGCCGCCGGGACTGTGAGCGGGGTTCCAGGGATTGCGGGTGATCCCGGTCAGCGGACTGTCGGTGACGATCTTGTGGCGTAGTCCGGCAGCGTCGTCTTTCCGAAGATGACCGCGCCGGCCTCGCGCAGCCGCGCCACGCACGGGCTATCGGGACCTCGCGTGTCGGGCTCGGCAATGGCAAGCGAACCGAAGCGCGTCGGCCAGCCTTGCGTGTAGACGTTGTCCTTGATCGATACCGGCACGCCGTCGAGCGCGCCAAGCGGCGTGCCGGCGCGCCAGCGCTTCTCGGATTCACGGGCGGACGCGAGCGCTGCATCGCGGCCAATGATGACGAACGGGTTGAGCGTCGTCTGCGTCGCCTCCGCCCTTTCGAGCATGGCCGCTTCGACCGGTGAAAGCTCCCTGTGTGTACCGAAAACCTCATCCGAGTTGATGAGGTGACGGAATCACCTAAGCTGGCGGAATGATCGGGCTGTTGTTTTTCGCTCTGGCCGTCCTCGCCTCGCCGCTCAAGTCGAAGATGAGGCTTGAGGCCGAGAACGCGGTGCTTCGACATCAGTTGATTGTTTTGCGGCGCAGGCTGCCCGGCCGTGTCCAATTCGCGAATAGCGATCGCTGGTTCTTTGTCCAGCTGTATCGCTGGTTCCCGTCTATCCTTCAGGTTCTTACCATCATCCGGCCCGAGACGGTCATCTGCTGGCACCGGTCTGGCTTTCGCTATTATTGGCGTTGGAAGTCGCGATCTTTGGGAGGCCGGCCGCAGATCGCGGTGGGGCTGCGCGCGTTGATCCGGCAGATCAGCGTCGAGAACCCCCTTTGGGGCGCGCCGCGGATCCATGGCGAACTGCTCAAGCTCGGGTTTGAGGTCGCGCAATCAAGCGTCGCCAAATACATGGTCAAGCGGCGAGGGCCGCCCAATCAGGGATGGCGGATCTTCTTGCGTAATCACGCGCCGGAAATTGCCGCCATGGATTTGGTCGTTGTTCCGACCGTAGGCTTCGATCTGCTCTATGCCGTCGTCGTCGTCCGACTGGACCGCAGAGACCTGGTCTGGATCAACGTCACAAGGAATCCGACGGCCGAATGGGTTGCTCGCCAAGTCACCGAGGCCTTTCCTTGGGACGAGGCGCCGGGCTACATGATCCGAGACCGGGATTGCATTTATGGCACCATCGTCACACGCCGATTGCGGGCCATGGGAATTCGGGACAAGCCTACCGCACCGGCATCGCCTTGGCAGAATGGCTTTGCCGAACGGCTGATTGGATCAATCCGCCGCGAGTGTCTCGATCATGTCGTCGTTTTTGGTGAGGCGCATCTCCGCCGGATTCTGCGATCCTACTCACGCTATTACAACGACATCAGAACGCATCGATCATTGGACCAAGATGCGCCGGTCTCTCGCCCGGTTCAGCGGACCGGAAGCATCAAATCGTTCCCCATCCTCGGCGGACTTCACCACCACTACGCTCGAGCTTAGGTTTCGGTACACACACGGGTCGGGTTCGATTTTCTGCGATGTTGTTTGCTCTCCAACTATGTCGGTGGTCTTGATCTTTCATCACGTACGTTTCGCGAGTAAAACCTGAGTTGACCCAGTCACTTGCGTGCTGCATCAAGCCGATGATTGAAGGAGGTACCGTAAGCTGGTCGAGTGTGGGGAAAGGCGGTAGCGCTCCCCGGCTACCACCGGCTACGATTTCCTACGCCGCACTACGATTTTCTCGATTTCGTACGCTTACTGGTAGCGGTGACGCACTCATGCCGGGGAGCGCGCCATTTCATCGGCGGCTTTAGCATAGAGGTCGGCTTTACGGGATTGATCTAGCCTCCGCCGCGGAGGGAACTTGGGAGAGATGTCTCGGGCGGAATGCGATCGATAGAGGCGACCGATGAAGAAGATGCGCTCCAGAGTTCGGCCCAGGCGCTTGCTATCGCGCAATGCTGCGTGGTCGGTCCTGTCACGCCAGCAAAATGGCATCGATCTCGATGTCGAAATCGATGAAGCCGCTCTGAGTCAACGTGCGGGCCGGTGGTGGATCCCCAATATACTCCGCGAACACTTGGTTGAACGCGGGAATGTCCCCGAGTGACCGAAGATAGACATTTATCTTCACGGCGTGCCGAAGCGAAAGACCCGCGGCAAGCGCCACGGCTTCGAGGTTGTCGAGCGCAAGACGAGCTTGCTCGACGAACGGCGCATCGCTGATGCGCCGCCCATCCTTTGTTCGAGGTGTTTGGCCGGCTAGAAAGACGAAGCGTCCTTCTGCGCTGATGGCTTGCGAATACGGACCTGCCGGTGCGGGCGCCGCGACCGTCGAAATCGCCTGGCGTCTCGTCATGCAACCGCTCCGGAAATGCGGCGCTTCTTCTTCAGCTTGTCCAGCGTGCGAACCATACGATCTAGCGCCGAGCTCCACTCGGTCTCATCCCGCGCGTAGCAAACCCGAAAATGTCCGCCGCTTGCGGGGCCAAATTGGTATCCGGGGCTGACCAATACGCCAGCCTCCGTGAGAAGAGCCTCGGCCACCGTCGGCCCGGGAAGCTCAAGGGCGCTGACGTCGGCCCATGCATAGGCGGTGCCACGTTGCGGCTGCCATTTGAGCCAGGGCAGCTGACGCAGCTTCTGCTCGGTGAGCCTCCTTAGCGCAGTGAAGGCGATCATGCGCTCTGCCAGCCAGGCATGGTCGTCGCGCAGCCATGACGTGAGGAGATGCTGCGCATAAGCAGGTGCGCGCAGCGCAGTGACGGACAGCACGTCCTCAATGCGGGTAGCTATCTTCTCCGGTGCAAGCACCACGCCAAGGCGGTAGCCGCTCAAGGATTCGGTCTTGCTCGGCCCAAGCAATGTCACCGTGCGCTCAAACATGCCGGGCTGCGCAGCCAAGTGAGTGAAGGGTCCCTCGTGTATCAGTCTGGCATAGAGTTCATCCACCAGAACAGTGACATCGTAGCGCTTTGCCAGTTCCGCGATGCGGCTGATCACGGCCTCCGAAAATGCCGCGCCAGATGGATTGTTAGGATGAGAGAATACGAACAGCCGAGCGCCGCGGCTCGCAAATTCGGCTTCCAGGACGTCGAAGTCCGGATGTGGGTCGCCGGCATCGAGATGCAGCGGAACATGGCCCGCCTCTGCGCCGAGAAAGCGAAGGATTCGTTCGCTGAAGAGATAGTCCGGCTCCATCAGAGCGACACGATCGCCTTCCTGAACCAGGGCGCCCAGAGACGCGAACAATCCGCCTTGGGTGCCGGGTGTCAGGATGACGTTCTGCTCGGGACGCAATGTGATCCCGACAAACCTGCCCGTGCTATCCGCCACGTCCTTGAGGACATCGGGATGTCCGCGGTAACCCGTATAGGCGAGAGCTCCATCGCGCGCGGCCCGGTCAAATGTCTCGACGGCCCAGGGAGGCGGCGGAAACCTCACGGTGTCGAAATGGGTCGTGTCAAGAAAACCGGCTGGGGCCTTGGCCAGCAAATCGAGATCCGCCTGGCGTACTGATTTATCTCCCAAGCCGGCCCGGCCAGAAATTCTCAAGCGAGCTAGACGGTCCTGTGGCGCACTTTGTCGAGCGGAGTCGTGCATCTGGGTTCTCCAGAGATGATGGAAATAATGTTAAGGAGAGGATCCGCCGCGACCTTGATCGCGGCGGATCCGGGCTAGGCTCGTCCGCTGTGGATGACCTCGGCTTCCGGCAGCAACCACTTGCCGTCCTTCAGGACGACCTTGCCGTCGAGCGAGAGGGTCGGCTTCCACATCAGCGAATCGAAATGAGTGAGGGTCTTCACCTCACCACCGAGGAGGACGCTGGTTCCGATGCCGATATGGGCCGTCCCATAGACGCCTTCGTCGTGCAACATCACGCCTTCCATAGGACAATGCGGATTGAGGCCGAACGATATCTGGGCGATGTTGTAGACGGCTGGGTCTCCCTGACGGGCCAAAAGTTGATCGAGGAAGTCCGCCTGATAGCCGCCAGAGATTCGTGTCACGCGACCGTTGGCGACATCGAACCTTATCGGCTCCTTCACGAGGCCGACGCCGTAATAGGGGATGCTCGCGTCGACGATGATGACGCCCTCTGAAGTCCCCTCAATGGGAGACGAACTGCATTCGATATTCGGCACGGTCGTAAAGTCGCCCGGTTTGCGAACCAGGCCGCAATGCGGGTTCGACGGACGGCCCTTCAGGCTCAGACGCAAATCCGTTCCGGCGGGTGTGGTGAGATGCACCTTGTCGCAGTTGGCGAGAAGTTCGCCGACTTTAAAGCAGAGCGGCCGGATCGCTTCGAAATCGGCGTTGATGCCACCGGTCACGAGCATGTTCGGATTGAACTGCGACAGCATGATGCCTCGCGCGCCATTTCCGATCGCGGTGCGGGTTGCATAGGTGTGAGTGATTGACTGTTTGACCGGCGTGAACAGGACGTTGGCCGCAGACATCGCCGCAGCGACGGTCTTGGTTGGCTCTTCTCCGTCGATCGACCTTGGCGGCATGACGATGATGTTGACCGCGTCGGTACGCTCGAGTGCGGCCGCAGCGACCGCTTCGGCGACACGATGCCCGGCGAAATCAGTTACGATTACGACTTCCTCTCCTGGCTGAACGTTCGCGCAGGTCGTCACCAGTTTGCGGGCGCCCCGCAGCATCAGCAGATTGTCCACGTCACCATCTCCTTCATGATCTTGATCGCATTCGACGAAAGTCGCCGATGCGCGTGACCGGGCGTCCACCCGGGGCTGGTTCATCTCAGCTCGATGTATGGTCTTTTATATTCAGAAAAAACATTCTGCAAGAGGTGCTTTGGGAGGTGACAGGAGACGAAATGGCGAAAAGTGAGGCAGAATGCGCGTGAAAAGAGCGAAATTTTTGAAGTATTGATCGAATTCAGCGCATCTGGAAGGGTTGCACGCTATTGTTTTTTATGTAGATAATATTCCATAGAAGGCCTTGCCGGGAGGATGGAGTTTATGGGCTATCGTATTGCCGTGGATATCGGTGGGACCTTTACCGACGGCGTGATCGAGAAAATTTCCGACGGTCGAGTTTACCTGGCCAAGCGTTTGACGACCCCAAATGACCCTGGTGAGGCGCTCTCTAATGTCGTCAATGACCTGCTCGCGGCGGTCGCGGCACGTGCTAAGCGAAGTGTCTCCGCCGACGTAGCGGAGGTGATTCACGGCAGCACGCTCGTCACGAATTCCCTTATCGAACGCAAGGGCGTTCCCACCGCGCTCGTCGCCACCGCGGGTACAGCCGATGTGATCGATATACGGCGCGAGGTTCGGTACGATCTTTATGATCTCGATATCGAGATGCCTGAGCCCCTGGTTCCTGCCGAGCGTCGCTTCGAAATCGCCGAGCGCACCACGGCAGACGGCGCAGTTCTGAAGCGCCCCCAAGATGCACTTGCCGATCTTGTCGCGAAGCTGCGGGCGGCCAATGTGCAGTCCGTTGCCGTCTCGCTTCTTCATTCCTGCGTCAATGCGGCCAACGAAAACGAAGTTGGCGCGGCGCTTCGTGATGCCTTTCCCGGAATGTGCGTGAGCCTCTCGTCGCGGGTCGCTGGCGAAATCCGCGAATATGAGCGGACCACCACCACTATCGCCAATGCTTACGTGCAACCAATCGTCAGGCGATATCTCGGTGAGCTGGAGAGCCGGCTGCGGCAGGCGGGAATCGAAGCGAGCTTGCGCATCATGGTATCGAGCGGCGGAACCAGTTCCGTCACCGCGGCTGCGGACGTGCCGATCTCCACGATCGAGTCCGGCCCCGCCGGCGGCGTGTTGAGTGCGACCAACGCCGGCCGCGCCGCGGGTTTCGAGGACATTCTGGCCTTTGATATGGGCGGCACCACCGCCAAAATCTGCACGATCCTCTCCGGCGCGCCCTCGGTTGTGCATGTTTTCGAGGCCGCGCGCGTGCGGCGTTTCAAGAAGGGGAGCGGATTTCCGCTCCTGGTGGCCAGCATCGATCTCATTGAAATCGGCGCGGGTGGAGGGAGCATCGCGAGGACGAGCGAGCTGGGACTGCTCACCGTCGGCCCGCAAAGCGCCGGTGCGGAGCCCGGCCCGGCCTGCTATGGCCAAGGCGGCCAACAGCCCACGGTAACTGACGCCGATCTGGCGCTCGGATATCTCAATCCGGATTATTTTCTGGGTGGGCGCATGCGTCTCGATCTTCATGCGGCGATGCGAGCCCTTCGTGCTCTGGGTGAGCGCCTGACGCTTTCCGCCGAGGCGGTCGCCAAGGGCATCTTCAATGTTGTCAACGAGGCGATGGCGGGGGCTGCCAGGGTTCACATTGCCGAAAAGGCGCAAGATCCGCGCAACTTCACCTTGGTGGCCACCGGAGGCGCGGGGCCCGTTCACGCGGTGGAAATTGCGCGCAAGCTGCGCGTTCCAAGGGTTCTCTTTCCCATCGCCGTGGGCACGGGGTCATGTCTCGGCTTTCTGGCTGCGCCGGTGCGAGTCGATCGGTCCTGGTCACGGTCGACGCGAATAGACGCCGTCGATTGGGCCGAGCTGGCGAGAGTGCTTGCCGGCCTGAAGGCGGATGCCGAGGCCGAATTGAGCGCGGCGGCGCCGCGTGATGCTGAGGTTGATTGGCAACTGCTGGTCGAGATGCGCTATGCGGGCCAGGGCGCAAATCTCACGGTCGCATTCCCTTTCCGGAATCCGGACGCAGCTTTCGGTGCCGATCTCACGGACGCGTTTCAGCGCAAGTATCAGGAGAACTATGGCGGGCTGTTGCCGTCGGGTACGCCCGAAACCGTCACGTGGCGCGTCGTGGGCGCGACCCGTCAGGATGTCAGGCATTTCGTTTGGCCAAGCAACCAAGATCGCGGAGGCGCGGCCCGCCCCAAGGCTCGCAGAGTCATCTTCAGGACCGAGACAGACACCTTCGAGGAGGTGCCGGTCTACGAAAGATACGCCGTGCCGGCGGGCTGCTGCCTGGAAGGACCGCTGATTCTGGAGGAAGAGGAATCGACCATCGTCGTTCCAATGGCGGCTCGCGTGGAGATTCTCGAGAATCTTAGTGTTCTCGTTCATTTGGAGGTTCGGCCATGAACGGCATCGATCCGATTTCGCTCGAAATTCTGTGGACTCGCTTGGTCAGCCTCGTGGATGAGGCCGCGGCGACTCTGGTGCGCACATCGTTCTCAACGATCGTACGAGAGTCCAACGACTATGCCGTGGTGCTGCTTGATCGCGATTGCCAATTGCTCGCTCAGTCGAGCCAGAGCATTCCTTCTTTTATTTGCACGCTGCCGGCTACGGTTCGCCATTTCCTGAAAGTCTTTCCGCGGGAGAAGCTGCGTCCCGGTGACGTCATGATCACAAACGATCCCTGGCTCGGCACCGGGCATCTCCCCGATATCAACGTCGCGGTGCCGATCTTCCGAGGTGAGGAGCTGGTGGGCTTTTCCGGCACGGCGGCCCATGCACCCGACATCGGCGGACGTTTGCGTTCGCCGAGCACCGCAGAGCTTTTCGAAGAGGGGCTGCGCATTCCGCCGACAAAGCTGGTCGATGGTGGCGTCGTCAACGAGACGCTGGTCGAAATCATCCGCAACAATGTGCGTGTACCCGATCAGGTCATGGGCGACCTGTGGGCGCAGGTTGCAGCGAACAAGATGCTGGCAAGGCGGCTGCTCGACACGCTCGAAGATACCGGTTGCGAGCTGACATCGGTCGGAAGCGAAATGCAGCTCCGCGCTGAAGGCGCGATGCGTGACGCAATTCGTGCTCTGCCGAACGGAACCTATGAAAATGAAATCAGCGTCGATGGCTTCGTCGAGCCGGTGGTGATTCGCTGTCGCATCGATGTCGGTGACGAGGCCGTGAGTGTTGACTATGCCGGTTCATCGCTGCAACTGCCGAAGGCGATCAACGTCGTTCCGATCTACACGTTTGCGTATACGGCCTACTCTCTCAAATGCGTGCTGGCGCCGACCGTGCCCAACAACGATGGCTCGTTCCGGCCCATTGCTGCCTCGGCTCCGCTGGGGTCGATCCTCAATCCGCGCTTCCCCGCAGCGGTCAGCGCACGGGCGATGACAGGGCACCTCATTCCGCCAGCCGTCATGGGCGCGCTCGCGCCTGTCATGCCCGACAAGGTGCGGGCGGCATCTGGCTCGCCCCTGTGGTGCGTTCATTTATCAGGACAGCATCAAGGCCAGCGCTTCACGTCCACTTTTTTCCTCAACGGAGGGCAGGGCGCCGGTGCGAACGGGGCTGGTCTGCCGACCCTGAGTTTTCCGAGCAATCTTTCCAACACGCCGATCGAGGTCATCGAATCGCAGGCTCCGGTGCGCGTCCAGCGTCGTGCGCTGAGACGAGGCACCGGCGGCCACGGGCTGCATTGCGGCGGTGACGGGCAGGTGTTCGAACTCCTCTTGCTCGCCGATAGTCCGGTCACCGTGTCTTTCATGGCGGATCGGCTCAGGACTCCTGCTCCCGGATTGCAGGGAGGCGGACCTGGAGCAACAGGGCGGGTTCTTCTCGACGGAGCGCCAGTGGATCCCCGCGAGATCCTGATCGTCCAGCCCGGTGCCCGGCTGACGCTCGAGACGCCAGGAGGCGGGGGCTTCGGCGCGGCACCCATCTAGGAACTATCACAACAACATGTTGGAAACCCAAGGCAGGACGAAATGAAGATAGGCACGTGGACAGCAATCGGTGCGGCGTTGCTCTCTTTGTGGGCGGGAGCGATCCAGGCGGAAGAATGGACGCCGAAGAAACCGATCGAAATTGTCGTGGGATTCGCTCCAGGTGGAGGTAGCGATCAAGCCGCCCGAATCATCGCTGCGGCTGCGCAGGAAGGCTTTCCGGTCCCCTTGGTCGTCACGAACAAGCCTGGTGCCGCGGGCGTTCTCGCCGCGCAGCAGGTCGCGCGGTCGAAGCCCGACGGATACACGTTGCTGGTGGCCGGTGGCTCGGAGACGACGTCGGTTCCGGCCCATCGCGAAGTGCCGTACGATCCCGACAAAGATTTCACGTCCATCATTCGCCTGACCAACAATCCTTTCTTCTTCATCGTCGCCGCCAATTCACCGTTCAAGACGATAGAGGACGTCATCGCCGCGGCCAAAGCCAAGCCAGGCGAGATTTCGCAGGCCAATACCGGCCTCGGCGGTCTGACGCATTCTGCCGGAGTACTGCTTGAGCGTGCCGCGGGCGTGAAACTCAAGCACGTTCCGTATCAGGGCGGTTCGCCGGCTATTCAGGCGTTGATCGCCGGCCAGATCGACATTGCCCTGGGAGCGACCGAGGAAATCGAAGGCCAGGTGCAGGCGAACACGATCCGTGTCCTTGCCAGCACTGGTGCGGAGCGCTCCAGCCATTATCCCGACGTGCCGACCTTGAAGGAAAAGGGATACGACGTAGTGTGCACCAACATGAAGGGTCTTGTTGGTCCGGCCGGGCTGCCGCCCGACGTCGTCAAATATCTTCACGACAGGTTCCGTCAGGCGATGGACCGCGATACCTGGCGCAAATTTGCCGAACGGGTCGGGGAGCCCTCCAACTATCGGAATGCAGCGGAGTTTGCATCAGCTCAGCAGGAGCAACTCTCGCGCATCAAGGCGGCGCTTAGACAGTGAGCCGTTTGTCCGGATGCGGTGCGTGCTTGCCTCGCGCCGCCGGTCAGCGCTGACATCCTTATCGAAAGGATCGAGATGAACCGGGACGTGATTGCAGGATTGCTGGTGCTCGCAATCGGCATAGTGACGCTGTTGCTTGTCGCACGATTGCCTGCTGATGCGGGAGGGACGGCCGGCGCCGCTTACTTGCCCAGGCTCATTGCCTATGGAGTACTCGCGACAGGCGCCTTCATTGGCGCGCAAGGTTTGAGAGCGCCGGTGAAAATGACGGCCTGGTCATGGCGTCCTCTCAGCGCGCTGATACTCGGCGTGCTGACCTTCGGCGTTCTGATCGAGCATGCCGGACTAGTCCTCGCCAGCGGCTGTTGCGCTTTCATTGGATCGCTCGCTGCTCCGTTTCCCGGCTGGAAGCAACGCTGCGCCACCATCATTATCATCTGCGCTCTGGCCGTCTTGATCTTCAAATATCTCCTCGGACTCAATATCAGCGTGTGGCCGACATGGATCTCCTGAACAATCTCATCTACGGGATGAGCGTCGCGGTCAGTCTGCAGAATCTCGGCTTTTGTTTCCTTGGCGCCCTGTTGGGGACACTGATCGGTGTCCTTCCTGGCATCGGGCCACTGGCCACTTTCGCGATCCTGCTCCCGATCTCGTTTTACCTGCCGCCGGTCGGCGCGATCATCATGCTCGCCGGCGTCTACTACGGCGCTCAGTACGGCGGCTCGATCACGTCGATCCTCGTCAACATTCCCGGCGAGGCATCGACCGTCGTCACCTGTCTTGATGGTCACCAGATGGCGCTGCAAGGGCGAGCGGGTGCCGCGTTGGCCACAGCCGCACTCGGCTCGTTCTTTGCCGGTTGCGTTGTTACGGTGTTCATCGCCATCGCGGGGCCGACGCTGGTCAAGCTGGCGCTTCTGTTCGGGCCGGAGGAATACGTCGCGCTGCTGGCGCTTGGCCTCGTCTCAGGAGTGCTGTTGTCCGGAGGCTCCATTGCGAAAGCCATAGCCATGGTGCTGATAGGGATATTGCTCAGTCTGGTGGGGATGGACGTCAATTCGGGCGTCGAACGTTTCACCTTTGGAATGTTCGAACTCTCGGATGGGCTGGGCTTCACGGCAGTCTCGATCGGTCTGTTTGGAATCGCCGAGATTGCCAGCAGTCTGGAGGATACTGACGGCAAGGGACGCAATATTGCGAAGATTACGAGCCTCTGGCCGACCCGCGACGACTTCAGGCGGTCGTGGGCGCCTGTCCTGCGCGGCACTGCTCTCGGAACGCTGCTCGGAATCTTGCCGGGCGGCGGCGGGACTATCGCGGCATTTGGAGCTTATAGCCTGGAGCGCAAAGTCTCGCGACGTCCAGGAATGTTCGGGCGCGGCGCGGTGGAAGGTGTCGCCGGTCCGGAATCAGCCAACAATGCAGCGTCTCAGGCCAACTTTATTCCCATGCTGAGCCTGGGCATCCCGCCAAATGCGCTAATGGCGCTGATGATGGGGGCGATGATCACGCACGGCATCGCCCCGGGGCCGCAGGTCATGATACGTCAGCCGGACCTGTTCTGGGGACTGATCGCCAGCATGTGGATCGGAAATTTGATCCTGGTGATCCTGAACCTTCCGTTGATCGGAATCTGGGTTTCCCTGCTTCGCATCAAGTATGTATTTCTGTTTCCCGGCATCCTCGTGCTCGCGGCAATCGGTGCATTCGCAGAAAGCAATCAGGTCTTTGACATCTATGTGCTGACCGGGTTCGCAGTCCTTGGATACGCGCTCAAGAAGCTGGATTTTCCGGTGGCACCGTTGTTGCTGGGGCTAGTCCTGGGCAAGCAACTCGACGAACAATTGCGCCGTGCGCTGCTGCTCTCGGATGGAGATTGGACGACGTTCGCCCGACATCCCATTGCGCTCGGGCTAATGATCGTCACCGCCATGCTTGCGGTGTTGATAGCGCTTCCCTCACTGCGCCGCTCTCGAGACGAAGCGCTTCAAGGGGAGGAAGGGGCTTCGTCACCTGCTTCCAAATTTCCAACCGCATAGCGCGTGTAGTGTCCAGGAGAGAGCGGGAAATGCAGATAGCCAGCTTGTCGCCACCGGAAGCATCGGATGAGATTTTCCGGAAGGTGTCATACCGATTGATTCCATTCATCCTGTTGCTGTATTTCGTTTGCTACATTGATCGTGTCAATATTGGCTTTGCGAAGCTGCAATTTCTCGGCGATCTCCATCTGACTGACGCGCACTATGGATTGGCCGCCGGATTGTTCTACGTTACCTACAGCCTCTTCGATATTCCCAGCAACCTGATGCTGGCTCGGGTAGGTGTCCGCAGAACGCTATTCCGGATCATGATCCTGTGGGGAGTTGTCAGTGGCGCCCAGATGTTCATCCGCAATGCGTCCGATCTCTATGTGCTGCGGCTTCTGTTTGGCGCCGCGGAGGCCGGCTTCATCCCAGGAATTATGCTGTATCTCACTTTCTGGTTCCCCGCACGCTTTCGCGCCCGCATCATCGGTCTATTCTTTCTCGGCGTTCCCTTGTCCGGCATCATCGGTGCCCCGCTATCGGGCATGATAATGCAGAACATGAATGACCTGTTCGGTCTTCGTGGGTGGCAGTGGCTGTTCCTGGTGTTTGCCATTCCGGCCATTGTCCTCGGCGTCATCGCGTATTTCTATCTCGATGACGACCCCAAGAGTGCCAGATGGCTAAGCGATCGCGAAAAGCAGCTTCTCGCTGACGAGCTGAAGTCAGATGGATCCGTTGGCGACGGGCGAAACAAAGGCAGTTTTGTCGAAGCAATGCGGGACCCGCGCGTCTATGTCATGGCGCTCTTGAATTTCGCGGCCAACACGGCTTCAAACACGGCGACGTTCTGGATCCCTAGTGTGCTGAAAGACGTCGGGCTTGGCAGTATTGATAGAATCGGGTGGGTGACCGGCGGCATTTCCATCGCAGCCGCTGCAGGGATGCTTCTGATCGCGCGCAGTTCCGATGCTTTCATGGAACGGCGCTGGCATTTCGTTGGTTGCGCGTTGATAACGGCTGGCGCCTATCTGCTGCTGCCTCTCGCTTCCGCGAGCGTGCTCGGGACCGTTCTGCTGATGGCCGTTGCAGCCATTGGAGGCGTCTCGTTACTGGCGATCTATTGGACCATCCCAACTTCGTATCTGCAGGGAAGAGGGGCCGCCGGTGCGATCGGCTTTGTCAGCATGGTCGGGGCGGTCGGTAGTGCGGTTTCTCCGTCGCTGATTGGATGGCTCCGCGAAGCAACTGGAAGCCTTTACGTGGGCCTTGGATCAACCGCCATAATTGTGCTTGCGGGCGCGGGCCTGGTCCTGCAGATGATTTCAAAGGATGATCTCGCTAGAATCGGGTCCACGGGTGAGTAAAGTGGAGCGTTGTGGAATCGAGAGCGAACTACAGACGTCAGGACCATTAGCAACATGCGCGATACCACACTAACCAGGGTCCAAAGCGACGTTGTCGCCAAGATTATCGATTATATCAGACGTGAAAAGTTGCCCGCCGATTCTCGATTGACGGAAAGCCAGCTCGCCGAGGAAGTCGGCGTCTCACGCTCTCCAATCCGGGCTGCGCTCCAGTTGCTGACCGATAAGGGGATCGTGATCTCAGCCGCGAACAAGGGGCACTATCTCGCACGCGATGGCAGCACCTTGGACGCTCTTGATCTGCCTATCTCGCCGCCGCCGGACGTGTCGTTGTATGACCGAATTGCCATGGACCGCATGCGCGATAGAGTTCCAGAGCAATTCACCGAAGCAAGCTTCATGAGGCGGTACGAGGTATCGCGTGCTCAGCTCGTCCGCACTCTCACGAAGATGTCCCAGGATGGCCTGGTCAGACGAAGCACCGGCCATGGCTGGATATTCATGCCGAGCCTTAATTCTGCGGAGGCTTATGCTGCCAGCTATCGCTTCCGTATCATCGTAGAGCCGGCAGGATTGATGGAGGCGACCTTTCTGCTGGACAGGCCGACAATGGAGCGGTGCCGCGAGGCGCACGAGCAGATGCTAATCCGTGCGAAGAGCGGGAAACTCAGCGGCAGAGAAATATTCGATACCAACGCCAAGTTCCACGAAATGCTTGCCATCATGTCGGGAAACCGGTTCATTGCGCAAGCGGTCGAACAACAGAACAGGCTTCGTCAACTCAGCGAATACTACGTCTACGATGACGAGGATCGTATCCAGACGTTGGTGCGCGAACATTGCGAGATTATGGATGCTCTCTCGGCGCGCGACCAGATTTGGGCAGCCACGCTCCTCCGTCGACATCTGGAGATCGCCAGCCGTTTGGTGCCGCCTTTTGCCAAATCGAACAGCGAGCGCACCGCCTAGAGGAGGAAGTGATCGCGTCGACGTATAAGCGAGAGCCCTTCACGCGAAGCTGGGTTTGCCTCGGATTGCACTGAGAATGCCGAAACGGACGGAGTTGGGAAAATGTTACGTCTGACGATCGAGGGAGGCGTTGCTCGGCTCACATTCGAAAATCCATCCAGGCTGAATGCCATCAACCAAGACATGTGGCGCGCCTTTCCAAAGCTTCTGGCGCAGGTGCAGGATGACGCCGGCGTCCGTGTCCTGCTGCTTGAGGGCGCGGGCGATCGCAGCTTCTGTTCCGGCAATGATATCAGCGAGTTCGACAAGGTTCGTGCCGATCCTGTCGCTGCAGCCGCTTACAACGCCCTGCAGCGCGACGTCGCTACTCAGTTTCGCGCGCTTACCAAGCCGAGCATTGCTGCGATCAACGGCTATTGCCTTGGAGCTGGCTTTGAGCTGGCTCTGATGTGCGATATGAGGGTCTGCACGAAGAACGCGCAGTTTGGAGTACCTGCGGTAAGGCTCGGTCTGCCCTATCGGCTTGAAGATATAGCAACCATCCTCAATGTGGTCGGGCTGGCTCAGGCACGCGAGATAGTGTTGTTAGGACGACGCTACGGAGGCGAGGATGCGCTTCGCCTTGGGTTGGTAAACTGGCTGGCCGATAGCGTCGGAGCGATGGCAATTATCGTGGACGCGGCGATAGCAGATTTGCTGTCTGGTGCACCGCTTAGTCTGGCGGCCGCGCGGATCGCATTCCAGGAACTTGCTCGGCGCGACGGACCGGCGGATATCGAACGTGCTCAGCGAGCGGCGGATCGATGTTATGCCAGTCAGGATTATGCGGAGGGTCGGATGGCTCAGCGAGAGAAGCGCAAGCCAGTCTTTCGTGGAAACTAGCCTGTTGCGATCGAGTCAATGTCTGGTGCAACCGGCAAATGTTCCTTCGTGATGGTCTGGTCGCCTAAACAGTTTCAACCAATCGAAGAAATGAGGTGTTGTGCGCCCCGTAACCACCGATTCTGGCGCTGGCGACCCGGAAGGTGCGCCTTTCACGCTCTGGACGCCATTTCGCAAAGATCGCGTGTTGCGCCTCCCCGCAACCAACTGAAAAGCGCGGTCGAGATTAATCCGGCATCGGCGACGCCAACCCCAGAATAACCCCGGCTACGGCAGATAGGCGCATGCCTCATGCCGTCGTGAAACTGTTATCTTCGGTCACTAGGGTTTTTCTAAAGTGGGCGTGGGGATGCTGCTTGCGCATACTGGATTATCCGTTAGCGGAGCGGTTCGTGAAGCTGATATTGCTGTCCGGTGCGCATGACGGGCTGCGTGATGCTTCAATCGGTTGAGCCTTCATTCCGAAATGTCCCGAGCTATATGTTTGGCTATGCAGCTCTTTGGACGCTCAATCTTGCCATCGTCGGCATGATGTCGGCACCCGGGTTGGGATGGGCACAACCGGCGCATGAAGATGCGCGCATCGCGTTCTCGATTCCAGCGCAGCCGTTGATTTCCGCGATCAGCCGCTATGGAGAGGCGACTGGAAACGAGGTTGTCTACGATGCAAATCTCGCGATCGGACGCCGATCGAGCGATGTGCAGGGTCTGCTGACCCCCGCCGAGGCGTTGGAAAGGCTTCTTGCTGGCACAGGCCTCTCCGCGCGGTTCGTGGCCGAAAGCATGTTCGTCGTCTTGCCGGCCCAGGCTGCGGCCGATCAGTCGGTCCCGCCTGGTCCATCGCCCTCGGCCGCCAACAGCCGCTATTACGCGTTGATGCAGGACAACCTGCTGGATGCGCTTTGTCGGTCGAACGGCGCTCGACCGGGCCGCTATCGGATCATTGTTGTGTTTTCGATCGGGTCATCAGGGGCAATTGAACAGGCACGTCGGATCGGCAGCACGGGCGAAGCAGGCGTTGATCGCCAGTTCGATGCGGCATTGAGCAGTGTCAGGTTCAGCGAGACGCCGCCTGAGGATTTCGCACAGCCGGTCCGCATTCTGATCGTGCCGGACGCCCCAGGCGTAACTCGTGGCTGTGCCGGCGCTGATGCGCGGCTGCGCGCAAGGCGCGGTCCACGATGGGCGACAGTTCCCTAGCCATCATCCGGCGTCTGTTCGTCGAGAGGTATGACGACCTGAAGGCGCGGCTGACGCATCGTCTCGGGTCGGCCGACCTCGCGGGCGATGCCATGCACGATGCCTGGCTGCGTCTCGCGCGCATCGAATCGGTCGGGACAGTCCAAAGCCCGCACAGCTACCTGTTCCGCGTTGCGCTCAACGTCGCCGACGATCAGCGCCGGCGGGAAAAGCGCCACAGGCCGACTGCGGACTATCACGATGCTCTGGAGGTGCCGGACGAGGCCGCCACGCCCGAGGAGACGCTGATCGCGCAGGCCGATCTCGAGGCCTTCCGGACAGTTCTCGCCGAACTTCCCGAGCAGCGCCGCACCATTTTCCTGGCCGCACGCGTCGGCAACATGCCGCGCCAGCAGATTGCGGACCGGCTCGGCATTTCGCGCAGATCCGTGACGCGTGAGATTTTGCGTGCGCACAAGTATTATCTCGCGCGCATGAAAGATCTCAAGGGTCGAGATGGCGCATCCGGCCTCCAGGAAGAGTCTCAGCTGTGAGAGCCACCAAGACCGCTGCCCGCCGATTGGCGGATGCGACAACGAAGGACACGAAGCTCGGATGAGCAAGGGGCAGGCCCGCCGGACGGCATTGAGTTCTATCGAGGACGAGGCTGTCGACTGGGTGCAGAAGCTCATATCCGGAGAGGCGACGCCCGGCGAGATCGAGGCGGCGATGCAGTGGCGTGCACAAAATCCCGGCCATGCCGCCGCCTATGATGCAGCGGAGCGCGCGTGGCGCGAGATGGGTGCGCTCGGTCGCGCTTTGCTGGATCCCAAGGAGGATTATGCCGCGGCGCTGGACAAGATGGCGCTGCGCCGCAGGACCGTGAACCGCCGTGCCGTGTTGGGCGGCGGCGCTACTGCGCTTGCGGCGGCGGCTGTCTATGGTGCGATAAACCCTCCCATCGGACTCTGGCCGTCCCTTACCGAACTCGCTGCGGATTACCGGACCGGCGCGGGTGAACAGCGCACAGTGCAGCTTGCAGATGATGTCGCAATCGAGCTGAACACACGCACCAGCCTTGCAGTGCGGGAAACGACCGCGGCGGAGCAGCGTATTCAGCTCATCGCCGGTGAGGCGTCGTTCACCACCCGGCCCCAGGTCGGGCCTTCGCTTGTCGTGCTCGCTGCGAGCGGCAGAACCATCTCCGATGGAGGAAGGTTCGACATCCGATTTACCGCGACCGGCGAACACCCTCCCGTCACCGTAACCTGCTTTGAGGGCGAAACGCGGATCGAGCACCGGTCTGATACCGTCGATCTCCGGCCAGGTCAGCGTGTCCACTACGACCAGGCCGGAATCAGCCAGATTGGGGCTGTCGACCTGGTCCTTGCCTCGGAATGGCGCCGGGGCATCCTGGAATTCCGCAATGCTCCGCTCGCGGAAGCGGTTGATGAAATCAACCGTTACTGGCCGGGTCGCGTTATCCTTATGAACGGAGCGCTGGCCAAGAAGCAGCTCAACGGTCGTTTCAGCATCGGACAGATAGAGCAAGTTCTGCTGGCGCTCGAACAGGCTTTCAATGCGAATGTGCGACGTCTGCCAGGCGGAATCGTTCTCTTGAGCTAGATTGGCGCAGGCCACGAAAATTTCCTAAAGATTTTTTCTCCGGCGCCTGTCCCATCGGCACGCGGAATTCGGTCTTAGCGGTGAGATCCTCTTAAACCCCTGAGGCGGCGGCGACTTCTGGCTGTCGCGTCAGGGGGCAGTCGCCTGAAGGAACCCGCCCGATGTCCGCTCATCTGTCTTTTCCCGCAGCCAGTTCCACGCGACGAACGACAGGTCAAGCTGTGCTGCTCGCAGGCACGAGCGCGCTCGCCCTCTTGCTGACGCAGCCGCAGGCGCTCGCCCGTCCCTTCGGCGCGCCATGGGGATCGGCCTCGGCGCCGACGATGACGAGCGATGCGGCGGCGCAGGCCGCGCAGCAGGCGGCGGCGATCGCAAAGCAGAGCCAGGCCGCGATGACGCGGGCGGCGCAGACGATCCAGGCGCTGAAGGCGGCGCAGGCCGCGGCAAGGGCGGCCGCGGGCGCGGCGCCGACGGTGGTGACCGACGGATTGTCGGCGGGCGGGCTGATCGTCGACCCCCGGGTGAGGGCCGGGGACAGCAGCCTGTGGCCATCAACGACAAGCTCGCCAAGCTGGCGGCCAACGCCGACCTCAGCGGCCTCACGTTCAACCTGACGCCGTCGCAGTTCATCTCGCTGCTGCAGCAGCAGGACGCGATGAAGCTTGCGATCGACCGTGGCTTCCTCGACCTGCTGACGCGGGTCGGTCTTGACTACAAGGATGCCTCGAGCCCCTATTTCGGCCAATACGCGCGCGCCTACCAGGCGATCGCGACTCTGTTCCCGGCCTCCCTGGGTTACACCGACAACAGTGCCGGCGGCTTGGGCGTCGTCCCTGTACTCAAGCACACCGGCGATCTTCGGATGGCGCGTTCGCTCGCCCAAGTGGGCGGCGTGGCGACGGGCCTGCCTACAATACAAGGCCCGCCGATCGCGGCGCTGACATCAGCCTCGAACGTTGCCGGTTCGGTCCAGCAAGTCGCGACACCAGCACAGTCCGGCAACAATGATCAACCTTCCATCATCATGGTCGAGTTCCTCCGCTTCGGTGGAGGAAACGGAGAAGAGACGCCCGCGAATGAGCGGAAAGATACGAAGCGTGAGAGCAATCTAAATTATGATCCTCGCAATGCTCTGCGTATCCTCGGCAATGGCGCTATCACGTCGGAGGAGGTCGGTCCGTTGACCGCTCAAGAGCGAAAGTTGCTCAGCGACGACGCACGGTCAAGGATGTGAGAGGGGCCCAGGTGCCAACCACCGCCGGGTGGCACCCAGGCGCACGCCGAACATGCGCCACTTTTCGAACTTCGGCGCGTTGGGCAGCGTCCCCCTGATATAGAGGTTTGCGGCCTTTCAACGTCCTTTGCTAAGAACGTAACGGCTGAGCCCCCAGGGGCTGAACCGCTCATGCGAAGGATTGGATGAGATATCGTAGGTTTGGCTGGTGTGGGGAAAAGCGGTAGCGTTCCACCGACTCGAACCCCCGACAAGCGATCTGGATTGAGGATGGCTACTTCTCAGGGCCTAGAATTTAGATAGCGATCTCAATGCCATAAGAGTTTCGCAGTTTAGTTCTGAGTGGCGCACCATCCTGCTTCGCGCCTGATGGCGCTTCGCAGGACGTGTCCTGCGAGGTCTTGACGGGGCGGGGCCGACAGATCCTTTCGCGCGAAGCAGTCTTGGGCCAGCGTTACGTCGGTATCACTCCGACCTGAGGAAGCGGCTCGCGGACCACAACGCTGGAAAATCTCCGCACACCTCTCAATACTATTACGGTGCACTTAATTGCTGCATATTAAGTGCACTGTCACCGTAACTCCCGTAACTCGGAGTTTGGCCGCCTCGACGTGCTCATCCAAAACGCGGCAATCTCGAATACGAATAAGCGGCTCGGTCAGTCCGTCGAGGAATACGCAGCCACGACTCGCCCGAGCAACGTGTCCCTCGATGAAATGCGCGCGGTATGGGAGACCAACGTGCTCGGCGTCTTTGCCGTCTACCAGGCAATGCTGCCGCTCCTGCGCGAGATGCCGGGCGCCCGCATCGTCAACGTGTCGAGCGGCGCCGGGTCGCTAACGAGGAACGTCGACCCGGCCTTCTCCCTCCGCTCGATTTTTGGCCCCGTCTACCCTGCGTCCAAGACGGCTCTCAATGCTTTGACAGTCGCCATGTCAATCGAGCTGGAGCCGGAGGGGATCAAGGTCAACGCCGTCTCCCCGGGATTCATCAAGACGAACCTCAACGGATACGCGGGCACGGGGACTGTCGAAGAGGGCGCGCGCGAGGCGGTGCGGGTTGCGCTGCTCGGGCCGGACAGCCCGACGGGGACGTTCACGCGCTGGGAAAACGAAACGATCCCGTGGTGATCGGTAGAGCCAAAAATATAAAATAGGCATTCTTTAAACCGCTTGCCCACGACACCTATGGTGGAGTTGCGCTCATCGACGCTTTCCAAGATGGCGCAGCCATCATCCGGAAGCAGCCATTCGCTGACCAGATTGACGACGTAGCAGGTCCAGGAACGCGCCGAACACCGGCCGTAACCGCTGGCGCGAAGGATAGTAGAGGAAGAATCCAGGGAAGGGCGCCGTCCAGTCGGCAAGCAGGTGGGTCAGTGCGCCTCGGCCGATATATGGCGCGACTTCATGTTCAAGAAGATAGGCAACGCCGAGACCTTCAAGCGCACAATCCAGCATCAGTTCGGGCTCGTTGAAGGTAAGCGGCCCCGGCACCCGCACGTCGAACTCAAGACCGTTCTGCTCGAACTCCCAGGGGTAGATCGCGCCAGGGTCGACCATTCGATAGTTGATGCAGCGGTGCCCCATCGGATCGCGCGGGTGCTGGGGCGTGCCGTAACGCGCAAGATAGGATGGCGTGGCCACTACCGCCATGCGGAGGTCTTGTCCGACCTTCAGCGCAATCATGTCTCGCTCGATCTTTCGCCGAGTCTGATGCCGGCGTCGAACTGGTCGGCGATGATGTCGCGAAAAGCATATTCGATCAGCACCTCAACCGTCGCATCCGGATGCGCGGCGGTGAAGTCCGGCAGCACCGGACGGATGACCATTTCGTAGGCCTGACGCGTGGCTGTCAGACGCAGCGTGCCCGAGACGCGGTTGCGGCAGAGTTGGAGGGTACCCACCGCGGTTTCGATACTCTGGAGCGCGGGTCCAATCGAACTGAGCAGTTCCTCTCCAGCATCTCTGGCAGAGACGCTGCGGCTGTTGCGCTGGAGGAGACGAACGCCAAGCCTCGATTCGAGCCGCTTAATCGTATGGCTGAGATTCGAGGTCGAGGTGCCGAGTTCAGCCGCTGCGCGGGTGAAGCTGCGCAAGCGAGCCACGCAGGCAAACGCGGCAAGATCATCGAGACTGCTCTGCACCATCGTTTCATCTCTGGCTCATTACAGGATGCTCGACAGGCCTAGGGCGTGCGCTTGCACAACAGGCTTTGCAGTCGGACTATCGCGTCGTCGTGAGCGCAAGAGATCCGTCCACTGTCACTGACATCGTCAAGGATCATGGCGAAATCGCTCTTGCGGTGGAACTCGACGTCACCAAACCGGATCAGGTGAGGGCCGCCGTCGAGGTGGCTGAAGAGCGGTTCGGTGCGATTGACGTGCTCGTTAACAACGCCGGATACGGCTACGTCGGCGCCATTGAGGAAGGCGAGGACGCCGACGTCCGCGCGATGTTCGAGACCAACATCTTCGGTACCTGGAACATGATCAAGGCCGTCCTGCCTGGTATGCGGGAACACGGACGCGGGCACGTCGTCAACATGAGTTCGGTCGGCGGGATCACGACATTTCCGGATGTCGGGTTTTATCATATGGCGAAGTTCGCGGTGGAGGGACTGTCCGAAACGCTGGCCAAGGAAGTGGCTCCCTTCGGCATTGGTGTCACTGTCGTGGAGCCGGGCGGGTTCCGCACCGACTTCCGAGGGCGTTCCATGAAGTAGTCGAACATTCGGCTGCCGGCCTATGCTGACACAGCCGGTAAGGCCCGCGACAATCTGCTGGCCGCCCACGGTAAGCAGCAGGGTGATCCGATGCGCGGTGCCAGAGCGACCATCACCGCGTTGGAGGCGGATGAGCCACCACTGCACTTGGTGATCGGGGGAGACGCCCTTGATCTCATCCGAAAGAAGGTCGCCGACCTGCAGCAAGACCTCGACACGTGGGAAGGGCTGTCGCGGAGCACGGATTTCCGGACGAGCGCAGGCGCCTGATCGGGGTGGAGTCGAATTGGTGAATTGGTTTGGATGGGCGCAGCGCCCGCGCAGACTTCGCCAGCACGCGGAATAGGGAACGCCAATTCTACGCAACGACCATCAGCGCTATGCCATACTACGCTAGGGCGGACCGAGAGGCATTCGACCTGGTCTTGTCGAGAGGTCAAGAGACTATGCCGCCAACCTCGGAATGGAGCTTTCAACCGATCGTAAGAATCGGGTGTTGCATGCCCGGGATTTGAGCCTAGTGCCCAGAACCCTCCTCGTTGAGCGGTGCCGGCTCCCGGCCCGCCGAGCATAACGGCCGCGGCTGCATCGAAGCCCTGCGCTCGCAGTCCGGGGCCGTCGAGTAGGTCGTCAAGAAGCTCGAGCCTCACGTCTCGTATGTCGGTTGTTGCCATCGGCTTCACGACGGCATCCAGGTCGGCCTTCCCGGATGATGCGGCGTGGATATAGGCGCGGAGGGATCGATCGAGTCCGGTCTTCTTGTCCGGATCAAACAGGACCCGGCGCAGAATATCGCTGTTCCAGTCGGCTGGAATTACATCCGGCGGGATTGCGTTGGTCCGAAACAGCGGAACGAATGCGATCTTCTTGCTTCCGATCCAGGGCATAATCTACTCCCTTCACCGAGGGACGGCCTTACAAAGGATCGAGGATTGCAAAACCCAAAGTATCAGACGAGCTCTCAGGTTGTCTGTGAAGCAGTTTACGCTTATGAAGCGACTGAAAGTGGAAACCAAAGTGATGGCCGTGGACCGCGCACATCCAACGTTTGGGACTGGTTCTTGGCGGAACCGTGCTTTGACGGTATCGTGCGGTGAATCGGAGAGCGATGACGGCACACGATGTTTCGGCGGTTGACGAGATCAAAGCGGGTGATGATGAGGCGGCTTGCCGCTCTGCTGTATCTGTTTTGCGTCCTAGCGCCTGGTGCGGCTTTGGCTTTTGGCTCCGGACCCGCGCCCTGTCTGGACGAGTTCCAGACCGCGGCGGTCGCCCATATCCATGATCACGCCGCCGTCGCCGAGCATGCGCACGGCGGGACCATCCAATATCATGATGGCGCAGCACAGCGCCAGCATCCGGATGATCAGGCCAATGCAGCCGGCGGCGGACAACACCGCCATGATGAAAAGAGCGGCGCCGGACCGTGCTGCGCTATGATGTGCGTCTCAGCCATGCCGGCCGATCTGCCGCGTGTCGCGCCGCCCTCCCAGCCAGTATCTACTTGCGCCTCCGAGTCCTATCGAAGCGTGCGCAGCGAGGCGCCTCCGCGCCTTTACCGTCCTCCCATCGCCTGATCTCGACGTGACGTAGCCGGCGCTGCGCGCGCGATTCGCGCATGCGTCCGTGGTCCATCGGCAGAGCGGGGAAGACCCATGTTTTCGCGAGTTTCGGCGAAGTTCGCCGCCATTCCGGCGGCGCGCGAATGGCGTCGCAGGTTGATTGTCGGCGCCGTGATGGTCGCTGCAGCGCTAGGAGGCTGTCAGCCCAAAACGGTACCCATTGGGTCCGCCGATCCGGCGAATCCGGCGGCGCCGGTCCCTCGCGTCACTTATCGCCCGACGCTCGCGCCCTATTCCAGCCTGCGGCCGGCGACGCCAATGCCTTGGCGCGATCGCAACGACGCCGTCGCGCCTAAATCGAATTCCGATGGAGGCGAGCGATGATCGTGCGCTGCGCGAAAATTGCGACTGCCATGGGCTTGCTTCTTGCCGCGACAGTGCTGTCCGGATGCGCATCCTTCTCGCCTGACAGCGGCTTCGCCGTTGTCTCGGCCGTCACCGCGACAGCGGGGGGCAAGGAGGCCGCCTTCGTGCGCTCTTCAGACGACGCCGAGAGGGTAGAGGCGACGGTCCGCCAGCTGCTCTCGCGGACGCTGACCGCCGACGCCGCGGTCAAGGTCGCGCTCCTCAACAACAAGGGCCTGCAAGCCGCCTACAACGAGCTGGCACTGGCCGAAGCTGACATGGTTGAGCAGAGCCTGCCGCCGAATCCGACGTTTGCCGTCTCCCGCATTTCGGGCAACGGCGCCAGTGAGATCGAACGGCAGGTGGTCGGCGACATACTGGCGCTCGCGACGCTGCCGCTGCGCAGCGATATCGCCCGCGAGCGTTTTCGCCGGGCCCAGCTTAAGGCGGCCTTGGAGACGCTACGGCTCGCAGCCGACGTCCGCCGCGCCTACTTCAGGGCGGTGGCCTCAAACGAGATGTCGGTGCTGCTGACCGACGCCAAGTCGACCGCCGAGTCCACCGCGCAACTCGCAAAAAAGCTGGGCGAGACCGGCTCGCTCAACAAGCTCGATCAGGCTCGCGAACAGGTTTTCTATGCAGAGACGACGGCGGATCTCGCGGCGGTCCGGCAGGAGTCGGCGAGCGCGCGCGAGCGGCTGGCGCGACTGATGGGTCTATGGGGTGCCGAATTGACGTTCCGAATTCCCGACAAGCTGCCGCCGCTGCCGCGCCGACCGCAGACGCTTCCATACATAGAGGTGGATGCCGTCTCCCACCGGCTCGACCTGCAGATCGCGCGAATGGAGCTCGTGGCGCTTGCAAAGTCGCTCGACCTCACGACGGCGACACGCTTCGTGACGCTGCTCGATCTTGCCGGCATCGACCGTCGCACGCGTGATCCCGAGGGACCGCCATTCCGCGAACGCGGCTTCGACGTGCAATTCCAGATCCCGGTCTGGGACGGTGGCGAAGTGCGCGTCCGTCAGGTGAGCGAAATCTACAACCAAGCCTTCAATCGGTTGACTGAGAAAGCGGTCAACGTTCGCTCGGAGGCTCGGGACGCCTACCGCGTGTACCGGTCAACCTACGACATCGCGACGCATTACCAGCGCGAGGTTCTGCCGCTGCGGCAGATCATCACCGAGGAGATGCAGTTGCGTTTCTCCAGCATGCAGGTGGACGTGTTCGCGCTGCTGATCGAGGTCCGCCAGCGGCTCGCCTCCCTGCGCGCGGCCATCGAGGCCAAGCGGGGATTCTTTCTCGCCCAGGCGGATCTCAGGAATGTCGTCAATGCCGGCGGACCGGTCAGCGGTGGAGAATCTGGATCTACGAGGACCGCCCAGGCGGCTGGCGGCAGCCATTAAACGGAGACCTACAATGTTTTCACGGAGAGGTTTTTTGGGAACGGCAGCCCTCGTCGGCGCCAGCGCGATCTCGGGCCGCATTCAAGCTGCGGCGATCCCCGAGGCACCCACGACGGATAAGGCGACCTCCCAGCCGCCGCTTCATCCGACGACTGGGCCGGACTACAGGCCCGTTGTCACACTCAACGGCTGGTCGCTCCCCTGGCGAATGAACGGGGACTGGAAGGAATTCCATCTCGTCGCCGAGCCGGTCGTGCGGGAGTTCGCGCCGGGTATGAAAGCGAACCTGTGGGGCTACAACGGTCAGGCTCCGGGCCCGACGATCGAAGCGGTCGAAGGCGACAAGGTCCGTATCTTCGTCACGAACAGACTGCCAGAACACACAACGGTGCATTGGCACGGCATGATCGTGCCGAGCGGTATGGATGGCGTCGGCGGTCTCAATCAGCCGCATATCGCGCCCGGCAAGACCTTCGTCTACGAATTCGAGATGAGGAAGAGCGGGACGTTCATGTACCACCCGCACTCCGATGAGATGGTGCAAATGGCCATGGGCATGATGGGAATGTTCATCGTCCATCCGCGCGACATGTCGTTCCGGCCCGTCGACCGCGACTTCGTCTTCGTGATGAGCAGCTATCTCATCGACCCTGGCACCTATCTGCCCAAGGTCAACGAGATGACCGACTTTAACATGTGGACCTGGAATAGCCGTGTGTTTCCGGGCATCGATCCGCTGCCCGTGAGACTCGGCGATCGGGTGCGCGTCAGGATGGGAAATCTCACGATGACGAATCATCCCATCCATCTGCACGGCCACAGCTTCGCGGTGAGCTGCACCGACGGCGGCTGGCTACCCGAGAGCGCGCAATGGCCGGAGGTCACCATTGACGTGCCGGTCGGTGCGATCCGCGCTTTCGACGTCGTCGCCGACAATCCCGGCGACTGGGCCTTTCACTGCCACAAGGCACATCACACGATGAATGCGATGGGGCACGACATGCGCAACATGATTGGCGTCTCGAAAAGGGACTTGGCCAAGGCGGTCGGCAAGCTCGCTCCAGACGCCATGGTGATCGGCCATACGGGAATGGCCATGGGCAACATGGAGATGCCCGCACCTGACAATACGCTGCCAATGATGACCGGTACGGGGCCGTTCGGTCCGATCGAAATGGGCGGCATGTTCACGGTGATGAAGATCCGCGAAGACCTGGCGCATGGCGATTACCGCGACCCCGCCTCCTATAAGCATCCGGCCGGTACCATCGCCTACGAAGTCGAGGCGCCATCGGCGGAGCCAGCCCGGCGCCAGTCGCCGGCGACGGCCAAGCCGCCGCAAGGTGGCGGCAAACCTAAGCACGACATGAAGGGAATGAAAATGTAGTTCCCCATTTCCGCAGAAGCAGAACAATTGAAATGGAGAAAAAAGACATGAAAACGCGGATAACGATCTGCTTGGCGCTGATTGCGATATGGACGGTGGATCCTGCGCTTGCTCACGAGTCCCACGGGCGCGAATCCTATTCCGCAGGCGAACCGGGCGACCCGAAGAAGCCGGCGCGCACCATCGAGGTCGAGATGACCGAGATGGATTTCAAGCCCGCGAACATCGAGGTGAAGCGGGGTGAACAGATTCGGTTCGTCCTGCGCAACGTGGGGAAGGAAGGTCACGAGTTCATCCTCGCCACCACGGCTGAAAACCTCAAGCACGCCGAACTGATGAAGAAGCATCCTCACATGGAGCACGACGACCCGAACGGCGTTCGGCTCGAATCCAAGAAATCGGCCGAGATCCTCTGGAAATTCACGAAGAAGGGAAGGTTCGAATACTCGTGCCTGATCGCCGATCACCGCGAATACGGCATGACCGGCCACGTTACGGTGAAATGAAGCAATGAAGGAGAATACAATGAAGACGTTCCTTCGCGCTGCAGGAACAGCCGTCCTTGCCACGGCATTGATGCTGGGCGTAGCTGCCGCGCAGACTGCCATGATCGACGGTGAGGTCAAGAAAGTCGATGAGAGCGCCGGGAAGATCACGCTCAAGCATGGTCCGGCAAAAAATCTGGGAATGGACGAGCCAATGACCATGGTCTACCGGGTTAAGGATCCCGCGATGATCAAGCAGGTCAAGGTCGGCGACAAGGTGCAGTTCGAGGCCGAGAATGAGGCCTCGGGCTACACCGTGACCAAGCTTCAGAAGAAGAAATGACC
This sequence comes from Bradyrhizobium sp. Arg237L, assembly GCF_029990105.1. Taxonomy (NCBI): domain Bacteria; kingdom Pseudomonadati; phylum Pseudomonadota; class Alphaproteobacteria; order Hyphomicrobiales; family Nitrobacteraceae; genus Bradyrhizobium; species Bradyrhizobium sp. Arg237L. Next base: position 49,332 of record NZ_JAQMIL010000050.1, read on the forward strand.
CGCGTCGGCGGCGGCGCGCTTGCCGCCACCGGACCAGATCAACACAGGTCGCGTGGTTTGCTCGGATCTAGTGATGGTGGTAGCGAGGACGGTGGTGATCGGGTATTGCGCCTCCAGTATTTGAACCTAGCCAGGGGTTCGAACAGCGGCGGCTTCGGCAGGCCATAAAGATGCTTCCGAGCTAGGCGCCCCGGGCTCCGGGTTTCGCGGTGTAAGCCAACCTCCGCCACCGTGCCAAGCGCTCACGCCGCAAGGACAAACAGCGGTTCGCCGCGTCAGTGATTGCGTATGATTCCCTCCCTGGGCACCATTCTGGCGCCATTCAGTGCAGAGTTGCGAACTCAGTCCAGCACAATGGATGCCCGCTTCGCGCCATAGCCGTCATCCGTCGCTGATGTAACTGGCAAGTTCGTCTGGAGTCCCCTCTGGAAAGGCGGCCTTCAGAAACTCGAGGAAGGCTGAAACGCGTGCGCTGAGTAAACGGCGGGAGGGATAGAGCGCCCACAGGGCGATATCCGGCCCATCGACGTCGGCCCAATGCACCAGCCGTCTGGCAGAGATATCATGCTTCACAAGGGATATCGGAAGTCGCGCCGCGCCGACGCCCGCGCGCACGGCATCGCGGATCATCGGAAGCGACGAAAGCCTAAGGATCGGATTGGCGGTTAACCGCGATTTCCCGGAGGACGTCACCACGTCCCAGGTCTCGGTTTGATTGCCGCCGCCGCGAACGACCGCCGGAACCATTGCGTCTTCGACGCCGCGGGCAAGCGATGGGCTCGCGACAACGACCAAACGGTCGTGCAGAAAGACGCGACCGATCAGACTTTCATCAGGTGCCGGATTGACGCGGATAGCAAGATCATAACCTTCTTCGATCATATCGACGCCTCGATCCTCGGCCGTGACCTCAAGGCTGACGTCAGGAAATTTCAACGCGAACCCGCCTGCAAGTTTGCCCATCGCTGTCTGTGAAAAGAGCAGTGGGGCACTGATCCGCAACCGCCCCCGCGGCTTGGTTCCCCCGGAAGCGATGGTTGCCGCTGTCTCATCAAGTTCGACGAGCAAGGCGCTCGTGCGCTCGTAGAGCGCCCGTCCCTCCTGCGTGAGTTTCAGTGCGCGCGCGCTCCGCTCGAACAACCGCAGATTCAGGCTGGCCTCCAATTCCGAGACGCGGCGCGACAAGGTCGCCTTCGGGCGGAGCGTAGCGCGGGCCGCTTTTCCAAAGCCGCCGTGACGAGCCACCAGACTGAAATCGGCCAGAGCCAGCAGGTCCATAGCGTTCCACCTGTGAGACAGAGTGTCCATATATAGCGACTATTGGCGCGAATATGGATCACTAATTTGAGCCATGCCACTTCGGCATCCCCAAATTAGGAGTGAAATCCATGACCATCCTCGTTACCGGCGCTACTGGCCGTGTCGGCCGCCATGTCGTCCAGCAACTCGTCAATCGCGGCGTTCGCGCGCGCGTGCTCACCCGCGATCCCTCAAAAGCCGACTTTCCGGCCAATGTCGAAGTCGCGCAGGGTGACCTGCTCGACATCGGCTCGCTGCGGGCCGCGTTCGACGGCGTCAGTACGCTGTTCCTGCTCAACGCGGTTACGGGCGACGAATTCACGCAAGCGATCATCACCTTGAATGTTGCCCGCGAGGCTGGCGTCAATCGGGTGGTTTATTTGTCGGTGATCCACGCCGATCGCTTCGTGAACGTGCCGCATTTTGCAGTGAAGTCCGGCGCCGAGCGGATGCTAGAAGCGATGGACTTCAGCGCAACCATTCTGCGCCCGTCCTACTTCATCGACAACGAACTCATGATCAAGGACGTCATCTTCAACTACGGCCTCTATCCGATGCCGATCGGCAACAAAGGTGTCGCCATGGTCGACGCCCGCGATATTGCCGAGGTTGCAGCGATCGAACTGATCCGCAGGGACCAAGCGCCCGGCAAGCTGCCGATCGAGACCATCAACCTGGTTGGTCCGGATACGCTGACCGGTTCGGAGGTGGCCGCGATCTGGTCCGAGGTGCTGGGCCGCTCAGTCGCCTATGGCGGCGACGACCCCAGTGGCTTCGAGCAGAGCATGGCGACCTTCATGCCGAAGTGGATGGCCTATGAGATGCGCCTGATGGCCGAGCGCTACGTCAGTGACGGCATGATTCCAGACCATGGCGACGTCGAGCGCCTGACCACGATCCTGGGCCGCCCGCTGCACTCCTACCGCGACTTCGCAAACGGCATGGCCGCTACGGCCTCCGAGTGAGTGGACAGTCAGACATTGAGGGAGATCGATCATGATTTACTCAACCGCGACAGCCCGGTGAATCCGGACGGTGAAACCAGACTGACCCGCGAGCAGATCTGGAAGGGTCTCGAGCTAAAGGCGCGCGATGCTCGCCTTTTCCTACCGCAAGGTCTCTGCACGCATTGCGAGGTCGTCGAAGAGAATTCGACGCACTTCGTGCGCGAAGCAACCATCGCCGGCTCGAACCTCCGTGAGATCATTACACTCGAGCCGCAGAGAGCAGGTCACCTTCTTCCAGGCTACCGGCCCACGCGAGGGTGCGATCGTCAACGAGTTGTTCGAAGACGAGACGGGCGAGCTAAGGCCAGCTCTGCTGGCGACGTTGAAACGCACCCGCGCACTTCTTGCCGAGGGCAGGCTCTGATTCATCTCGACCGCAACTGGAACGATCGCCGCCTCGGGCGGTCGTTTCGCAAGTGGAAACCAGGCGCCGCTTCGCCCCATTTGTGACCGCCGGGGAAGGTTGACTTCAGTCTTCAGGTCAGGCGACAGAAGCATCTCTGCAGCCAAGGAGCGGCGCGTATCCACTCGTTACACCATCTCGCGCCAAGCAAGCGCAGCGAACATGAGATCTTATTAATCACTCTGTTTCCGCCAAGGTCGGAGGTGGGTGCCCAAGTATTTATTCACCATGGGCGTAATGACAAATATGATGGACGCTACCGTAACTGGCGTCAGAATGAGAGTGCGGTGCCAAATCTGCCAATCGCTCGTAATCGGCCCCAGCACGTAGAGCAAAGCCGTCACCAGGGGATATACGGCAAAGACCATCACCACCGTCAGACGCGCTTTCGACAACCGAACACTTCGCTCGGTCGGACTTGCAGGCGTTTCATCGGATGAAGATTGCGGTTTTGTTTTCTTGAGAACCATGAAATCAGCCCAACCTAATTGATCAAGCGGTGCAAATGGCAAGTTGCCATGTCAGCATCCTCTCGCACGAGATCGACCCGCCCCTTCGCGTTGACGCCCAGGACAGCCCTCTCCTCGCACCGGGGATGATCGAGCTAAGGCTCGTCATCGCGGCCTGCAGCTCCCTCTCGCGCGGCGGACGCCAGCGCCCGCGGCATCAGTTCATAGGGATGCGCCCAGCCCGGATAGGAGGCAATTCGGTCAAGCCACGCTCCAATGTGCGGATATTGGCTTCGGTCGATCCCGGTTTCTTCGTGATAGAATTGATAGGCGCACATCGATATATCCGCGATCGTCAAGTCATCTCCGACCACGAACGGGCGATCTTTCAACCGCTCTTCCACGATCTCGAGAGCAATGATCGCTTGGCCCCGCAGCCACTCCGTCACCGCGCTTTCGGGCAGTCCTCTGAGCCCCCTCACGAAACGAAGCGTTGCGTAGCTGGGTGTGAAGCGATGATTGTCGAAGAGTATCCATCGCAATATCTCGCGGCGCTCTTCGTCTGTTTTGCCACCGAACAGACCTGTCGCCTCCGATAGATAAGTGAGAATCACGCCTGATTGCGACAATGTCAGATTGTTCGCCTTCAACACGGGCAGTTCGCCCATCCCGCTTACCTTAGCGCGGAATTCAGCGCGGCTCGCGTCATTGAAAAAGTCGACGAAGCGCGGCCGCCAACTGAGGTTGCAGAGGCTCAACATCAGCGCGACCTTGTAACAGTTCCCCGATTCCGCGCGGCAATAAAGCTCAAATTCCATTTTTCGCCTCGGCCCAAGCCAATTCCGCTGGTTCCGCGCGTTGCCACGACAGCGACACCGCTCGGTCCGATATATTCGATACGTATCGTTTCGTTATTGAAATTGCAAGATGCCCTTGCACGTTTGCGAGATTTCTTTGCCGCAAGAGCGAGCGCAACAGGCCATTCAAAGCGGCAAGACTTGATGGCGCCCCGTTCAACGCGCTCGCTCGATCTCCTTAAGCATTCGGCGCTGTGGCCTATCGCCCCGCCGGTCCGGGTCCCCAGGTGATATTGCTGGCCCGGCAAACGATCTGACTTCGCAGCCTCGCAGATCGCATCTGCACCTCATGCTGAACTATCGGCGATATCTGTGCCGATTGATCGGTGACGTGCTCCGAATATACAGTTAGAGCCCTCAGGCTCTTCGGTTGATCTGCATCACCCCCCGCAGGATTCACGGCTGCCCGAAATGCGCCGGAAGGAACAGACCAGGTTATGAAGAAAGCGGATTTGGCCAACGAAACAAAGGCAACAGGACGGCCGCGCAGTGCAGCATCGAGAAGAGCCATCCTCGAGGCAACGCATTCATTGCTGGACTCGACGACGGTCCGAGATCTCACGATTGAGGCGATTGCGCAGAAAGCCGGCGTCGGAAAAGCGACTATCTACCGCTGGTGGTCCAGCAAAACGGCTATCGTCATCGAGGTCTTCCTGGACTCGATGATTTCGAATACGCCCATTCCTCGCGCTGACAGCGCCGCCGACGCAATCAGAAAACACCTTGTACTACTGATCAAACAGTATCGGGGCAAATTGGGTCGGATAGTCGCCGAGATCCTGGCTGAGGGACAATTCGAACCCGAAATTCTCGCAGAATTTCATCGCCGATTCTTCGCTGATCGTCGGGCGGCGGTCCGCGAGGTAATTGAAGCCGGCGTGCGCGATGGCGAGTTTGCAGCAACTCTCGACATCGACGCGGTGATTGACATGCTTTACGGTGCTGTGAATTTTCGCCTCATCGCAAAGCATCTTCCTCTCGACATTCGTTTCGAGCGCTCGCTTTCTGAGCTTTCATCCAGAGCGTTGGGAGTCGAAGCAAGCGCTTTACCGAAGGTCGTTGGAAATCAGTCCGAGGCAGCGCTTCGTAAAAAAGGAGGGCTAAAGACCGGCCACTAACTTGCAGCGGCGAGTTGCTGCAATGTGCCAAAACAGTCTGCGAACTCTCAACTGGCTTTTCTTAGGGCAAGGTCTTTCGCGACCTCCCATGTAGATGGTTTTAAGTTTGGCCGGCCAGAACGACGCAGAATTCTTCAGTTGCGATTCCCGAGGCCTATCATCCAATTGGTGACCACAGCGGAGCATTTATGCATTGGCTCCGCCAAATGTCTGAACAAGAGGGGCACCGAGCAAGCTGCCGGATCGGGTTATATCCGTCCATTGGCGCCTGGCCTACAAATCCGGTGAAGTGCTCGGCTGTGGGCGAAGGTGGTAAGTCTCCAAAATCGGATGATTGATATCCCGACCGAATAGTATTTGTCTCGTTATATCAATTCGAATACAATGAAGCATTTACGAAGTAGCGCCGATGGTATCGAATGCGTTCGTGAAATTCGGACCTGATGCATCGCAGGCTAGAGCATGATCCGGAAAAGTGGATACCGGTTTTCCGAAAAGATCATGCTCAAACAAAAAGATAGAGCGGGATGATGATTCGAAGAAAAATCATCACGCTCTAGTCAGCCAAAAGGCAAAGAACATCCACCGACGCGAGTTGCCTTGGGATTGTGGAGTCTTGGGCGTGAAGCAAGGACAGAAGATACCTTCAGAAAGGCGTGTCGCGCTCATTGAGGCAGAACGAAGGGCAGCTACGCTGTTTGACGAGATCGAAAGGCGAAACCTTGTCAGAGCGGGGCGGACGGAGCGAGAGGTCGAGCAAGAGATTTACGCGATCGCATTGCAACAGTTTGGCGCTGAGAAGCACTGGCATAAGCGCATTGTGCGGGCGGGCACGAATACTTTGACGCTTGCGGCCGACAACCCGCCGGTCCGCAGCATCGAGGCAGACGACATCGTCTATGTGGATTTAGGGCCTGTCTTCGAGGACTGGGAAGCGGATCTCGGTCGTACCTATATTCTGGGTAATCATCCTGGAGGACCGTTAGTCGAAGCCTTACCAATCGTCTTCGAAAAGGTGCAGGCCCATTACCATGCATCACGCGGCATAACAGGCTCCGAACTATACGCGTATGCACAAAAGGCGGCGGCGGAGGCTGGATGGCTTTTTTGGCGGTGCGATCGCAGGCCATCTTGTGAGTGAATTCGCTCACGCCCAGATCCCTGGAAATAGGGACTTGAATCGGATACAGCCGGGGAACACCAAGCGCATGGACGATCCTGACGAACTCGGCCGGGAGCGGCACTGGATCCTAGAAATCCATCTCGTTGAACCACGCGGCTCATACGGTGGATTTTATGAACGCCTGCTATGACGGCGCTTTCGAATCGCCTGTCTACAACCATTGCCACCTCCGGTAACTTTGATGTCGCGCTTTTCAAAGTCATAGGAACGTACTGGCAAGTGCGCTCAGGCGCCCGTTACACGCCAGATCACATCGCCAACATCGTCCGCCACCAGAACAGAACCGTCGGGGCCGAGCGCTACCCCGACCGGTCGCCCGTAGGATTCCCGCTCATCCGGTGCGAGGAATCCGCTCAGGATGTCCCGCGGCGGGCCGGATGGGCGTCCGTTCTCGAAGGGCACGAACACGACCTTGTAGCCGCTGAGCGTGCTGCGATTCCAGGAGCCGTGCTGTCCGATTGCCATGCCATCGGGAAAGCCCGGAAGCGTGCCGGCCGGCAACCAGCATAGACCCAGCGATGCCGTGTGCCCGCCAAGGGCGTAGTCCGGCGTGATGGCCGTTGCGACCAAGGCCGGATCCTGCGGGACGCGATCGTCAACCGTCTGCCCCCAATAGCAATAGGGCCAGCCGTAGAAGCCGCCGTCGCGGACCGAGGTCAGATAATCCGGAGGTGTCTCGTCGCCGATCCCATCGCGCTCGTTGACGACCGTCCAGAGCGCGCCGGTCTGCGGCTCCCATGCGAGGCCCACGGGGTTGCGCAGGCCGCTCGCAAACATGCGGCTGTTGCCGCTCGCAAGATCGAGCTCATAGACGCAGGCCCGCCCTTCCTCGACCTCCATGCCGCTCTCGGCGATGTTGCTGAGCGAGCCGACCCCGACATAGAGCTTCTTGCCATCGGGGCTCGCCAGCAGGCTTCGCGTCCAATGCCCGGCAGGCTTGAACTCGACAAGTTTGCGCCCCTCGGCGGTGATGCGGCCCGTGCCCCCCGCATACGAAAACGCTACGATGCCGTCGGTGTTGCCGACATAGAACGTCTCGCCTACCAGCGCCATGCCGAACGGCTGGTTCAGCCCCTCCATGAATGTCTCTCGTATTTCTGCGACGCCATCGCCGTCACGGTCGCGCAACAGCGTAATACGGTTCGCGCTGACGCCAAGTGCATCGGCCCGTCTCATCGTCGCCTGCATCGCATAGTGGAACATGCTCCTGGGAGGGCCTGCGACCTGCGTCGCCTCGGCAATGAGCACGTCGCCATTTGGCAACACTTCGATCCAGCGCGGATGGTCCAGGCCGGCCGCAAATGCGTTGACCTTCAGCCGCGGTCCCGCCACGGGTTTTTGGCCGGCGCTCCAGCCCCTGGCCGTCGGCATCTTGAGCGTCGGGATCGCGCCTTGCGACTTCGCTAACGGAATCTGCGGATCATCGCCCCATGCCGGCTTTGGTGCTGCCCCCTGCAACCGACGCCACAATAGCGCGGCACCGCCGACCAGCGCGACGAAGCGCGCAAAGAAGCTGGAAAAATTCATCGAGATTCCTTGTTGGTTGCCCTGGCTTTCGGATGCCGGGTGGATCTTGAAGGCGCAGATCGCGAATATCAGGTTGACGATCTGCCGGTTGGGTTCGTGCCAACGTGACAATTTTGGCTGATGTCGCGATTGCAGTCGATGATCTCCCAACTGGTCTCAACCGCGATTGCAAGGCAATCGCCGGAGGCCCGTCGGCTGGACCTGCCAAAATCCGTTAGCCGTCAACGTCCCACAATAAGCTTTAGCGAACCGAGGAAAAGCGGTTCTGTTCGAAAATGGCCAAACCGCTCGTCCCATCGGCCGAATTTGATATCCCGTGACAGATCGTTTTCGAAGCGCTGTATGACGGTGTCGTCGACAAAAGCCCACGCCGAGCAGGCACGGCGCGCCTCAGGGTTCAAGAGCATTTCGGGGCGACCGAAATACGCCTCGTTGAAGCCGTCGGTGCAGTCCAGCGGAATTGGAACCGGCAGGACCTCGGACTGGTCGCCAAGTGGGGCGCCAATTCCTTGCGTGGAAGGGTATCTGCTGGCTTCCACGGCGATGACCTCAGGACAGTAATGCTGAAGCCAGAAGCGATCGAGTTCGGCCGGCTCGCAAACACCGATTCTTGCGATCCAGAAGGATCGCCTTCGCATTTTGGGAAGTGCGGGTGTGCGTCTTGTCAAGACGATTGAGATCGTTTGACTAGGTCTGCAAGCGCTCCAAGGATACGCGACGCGATTGCTGCAGGAGGTTGGACATTCTGTTCAGCTTCAGGAAATGGCTGTCTTACCCCTGAGAGTAGTGACAATGATCCACTCTCGCACGCCTTTCCGGACAGGGGCCTCGAAAATTGGGCCGCATTAGCGACATATCTCAGATTATTTTCGCGAAAAATTGCCGCACGTTGTTTGGTAAACGCGCGCAGCTAAACGTAACGAATGTGACATAATGTAACGAGATGTAACGAAAGATGTGACTCCGGCGCATCAATGCAGGGTCATTACTTGGGAATTACTTTGCGAAGTTCTTTGTGTTGGTTCTCGCAGCGCAGTCGTGAAAGCCACTCGGCTGCTCGCGGCAATCACATATTAAAGATTCGGCGTTCATGTAGGCGATCGATCGCTTCGGCATTTGATTGGAGTGTTGCGGCATCGTTGTCGGTCGCGATGCGACGGAATTTCGTCGTCGCGCCGTCGCACGAGGTTGCACGAGCTACATGGAATGGAAGGACTGTCATATATGAAGCGTCGCGATTTTCTGATTGGTGCATCCGCTTTCGGTTTGGCTGCGCCTACGCTTTTCAGGGCCGCCGTATCGCCAGTGGACGCGCAGCAGGCCGCACCTGCGGGAGCGCGCATTGTTCGCGCCGCAATCTTTCCCGCGATTGGCTTCTCACGTGTCGGCAACGGTGATGAGTGGTTTCTGGCGCCCGAGGTTCCCGGTCTGATGAACGAGCCTCCGGGAGGATTCAAGCAGGGACCAAGCAGCATCAAGAAACAGGTCCAGCGCTTCCGCGTGTACGGTTATGACGATCAGGGACGCGTGGTGCGCGAACTGGGAGCGTCCGATGGTGTGCGCTGGACGGTGCACGTCGCGAACACCAAGGCTGCCTGGTATGGCTATTCGAATGCCTTGGACGGAGGCGCGCAGGCTCCCGGTATTCCGGGCGCACAACGCAATGCCTTCATCGAACCTGCCCGTCGCGAACAAATGCTGGCGATTGACGCGGGGGCAGTCCGCATCGATGGCGCATCGAAGAATACGGATGGCCGGGATGCCGCCTATCAAATGGCAGGTCGGTTCTGGAAAAAGCTGCCAGTGAAACTCGGTCATCTCCGCACTGACGATGCAGGCCGGCTGCTGGTATTCCCGGCGGACGGAATATCCAACAGTGCTTTGGCTCAGAATCCGGTGCGCGACTTTACCAACAACGATGGTTGGCACGACGACTGGTGCGATGGCTGGGTGAAAGCCACAGTACGCGTCGGCGATGCAGATGTCGATTGCGAACCGGCGTGGGTCGTGTGCTGCGGGCCGAAGTTTGCTCCCCAGATTGAGCCGATCGTCAGCCTTTATGATGCCGCGCGCGAAGCGATGATCGCTACGGGACATATGAAGGCGGTCGCCGGTCAGGTTTCCTTCCGTCGCGACGTGCTGCCTATTCTGCGGCGCTCCGGGATGATGCAGTGGGTCGCGCAGGCCTCGTATCTCGGCAAGGCCTGGATGGACCTCGACGATCTTTCGGATCCGGCGGTGATCAAGTCGTTGGCGGATACGGGAGCAAAGACGCGCCCCGCCCGAGAGAAGGTGCTCGCGGCGTTCCGTAAACCCGGTGGTGACGATACCCGTTCGGACGCCCTGCCTCCGATGCTCGGTGACGGCGTCAATTTTCCGGGCAGCCCGACCAGTTGGCTCACGCTTACATCCAGCCAATACAGAATTCTGAGCGACTGGGCGAAGGGCGACTTTATCAACGATCTCGATGATCCTGCAGCCGATGCCGTCAAGCAGCTCGATGACATGCCATTGTCGTTGCGTCCGGAAGCATTGACGCGCACTGCGCTCGATGCCTGTTCTGGCGGAGCCTTCCATCCCGGCGTCGAGATCACTTGGCCTATCCGTCATGCGGCGCTCTACCGTTCGACGAAGGAGACGTCGCTACCGTTCCGTATCGCGATTTCGAACCGAAAGACTCTGGTTCAAAATATCGGACTGCAACTCAATCCGCAGAATGTGTTCTCAGGTGATCCGCAGCGACCGCAGGATGGGGCTCCCGTTGGACCGCAGGCGCCTGGCGACCTCACGCGCTGGATGGGCGTTCCGTGGCAGGGCGATGCATTCAGCTGCCAATCCGTGCTGACGGGCGAGGGGTTCCCGACGCCAGTGTGGTGGCCCGCGCTTCTGCCCGTCGATGTCCTGCCGGAAGGCTTCTACAAGCAGATGATGCGCACCGACCTTCCGATGGAGGAGCGCCTGCGCTTCTATCACGCGCGTGTCGCCTGGTCGCGCGGCGCAGCCGGCATCGGCTTGCACGTCGATGCAAGCTATACAGACGGCCTGCGCCGGATGATCGAGCTCTGGACGCAGATGGGCGTTGTCGTGCGTCGTAGTGGCCCCAAGGATATTCCTGGCGTTCCTGCAGAAGTCTTCGTCGAGGTGCAGCGCGGTTCGACGGATTTGGCCGCGAACAAAGAATTGAAGTAGTGACAGAACGTCAGGCCGTCATTTTGGGGGCGGGCATGGCCGGAATGGCATGTGCCCGCATCCTGTCGCGTCGCGGGATTGATGCCCTTCTTGTCGCCCCACCGTCGGATGTTGCCAGTCGGGGCGAAACGCTGTCGTTCCGGGCGGGCCCCTATCTGGAAACACTTGGATGGCATGGCCTGCTTGATGCGGAGACGGCGTTAGTCAGTCAGGGCAGCTATTCCGTGTGGGGCAATAGAGCGCTGCGTCGTGGCGTGTTCCACCAGGAAGAAATGTCGGGCTGGCACATCGATCGTTATCGGCTTGAGGCTCGGATGGCGGAAACACTTGAAGCCGATGGCGTAGATCGCGTCTTCTGCGAAGCCCGGCAGTTCTCGAGATCTGAAACCGGAATCGCCGTTGAGCTTGCTGACGGATCACCGGTCAATACGCGGTTGTTGGTTGATTGCTCAGGCCGCTCCGCTGTGACCGCAGGTCCAGCGGCGACGCTCCGTCGCCTCGACAAGCTCGTGGCCTGTTACAGTGTCTTCACGCTTGACGAGGACGTTGAGGCCATCCCCGTTACGCTTGTTGAGGCTGTGGCGATAGGGTGGTGGTATACGTCGTTGCTGCCCGGCGGCCGTATGCTGGTGGGACTCTTTACCGACTCTGATCTGCTACCGGCAGGATTCCGCAAAAATGCCGGTCTGTGGGCCGACCTGGCGTCGCAAACGACAGCGATCTCTCCGCGCTTGTCGAGTCTTGGTATGGATCTGGCCGCGGCGCCCGAACTGCATTTCGCCGCAGCCAGCACCGTAACAGCATCGGAGCTTGTCGAACCATTCATCATTCGAGCGGGCGATGCTGCCAGTGCATTGGATCCGCTCGGCGCGAACGGACTTGCTACCGCCCTGTGGAGCGGAATTCAGGCAGCCGAAAGCGTTGTTGGACTTCTCACGCAAAACGACGGGACGAAAGCGGTTCAGTATCAGCAGCAGTTCCTGCAAGGCATCGCATCGCACCTTGCCGCGCAAACGGCGATGTATGCCTCCGAGCACCGCTTTATCGACGCGCCATTCTGGCAGCGACGACGAGGTCCGTGGTTGGAAAATTGATCGATGCAACCGTTCTCAGTTGCTGAGGCGCGAAAGCCAAGGCGCGAAAGCCAAGTGTTCTTTGTTTACCTGGAGGTTATACATGACTGTTGATTCACGCTTGCTCGCCACTGTTCTGGCTTGTGTTCTCATAGGGAGCCCGGCTTGTGCAGACGGAGTGAAGATCATCCCGTCCGTCAACGGAGGTGTGAAGCCGACCGGATCGTGGAGCGCAGGTGCACGCGCCGGCGATTTTGTGTTTGTCGGCGGCATGCGCGGTATCGATCCTGCCACCAACAAGCTTGTTGATGGCGAGGAGGCGCGTATCCGCCAGATGTTCGTCAATATGCAGCAGGTCGCCGCTGCCGAGGGCGCGTCACTAAAAGATGCGGTACGCTTGACCATCTATGTATCTGACGTCGTGCGTTTACGTCCTGTGGTGAATAAGGTGCAGGAAGATCTTTGGGGTAAGGGCCCTTATCCGCCACGTACTGTTCTCGAGGTTCGAAAGCTCGATCAGGATGACATCGCCGAGGTCGATGGAACGTTCTATGCGCCACTAAAGAAATAGCATCGGGTTGTCATGGAGCGGCTTGGCCAAATGCCAAGCCTTTTCCCTCGCGACAAACGCGAAGCGTTTGCGTCGGAAGATCATGCTCAAACAAAGAGCTAAAGCGGGATGACGATTCGAAGAAAAGTCATCACGCTTGAGTTGTCACGCCGGTCGCGCCATCAGTGATGGGCCGAAACGCTCCTGAGGCACTCCGACAGGAGATTGTCGCCAGACGTGGAATGGCTGACATCGCCGAGACTGAGGATGCCGACCATCCGCTTGCTCTTGTTGATCACCGGCAGCCTGCGGACCTGCAGCTTCTCCATGTGATGCATCGCCTTTGCGAGGTCATCGTCCTCCCGGCAGCAATGGATGCCTTCGGTCATGACATCGCGCGCCGTCGCGCGACGAGCATCGAAGTTGTTGCTCGCAAGCCCTTTGCAGACGATATCGCGGTCGGTCACCATCCCGACCAGCCGATCGTCCTCTCCGATCGGAATGCAGCCGATGTCGTGCCCCCGCATCAATTTCGCGAGTTCGGTGACGGGGGTGTCGGGGCTGACCCAATCGACGCCCTTGTGCATCACTTCTTTGACTTTCATGGCGGACCTCCGTTACTGGATTTCAGGTGCACTTGATGCAACGCATTTGCCTAGAGCATGATCCGGAAAAGTGTGAAGCGGTTTTCCCTCGCGACAAACGCGCAGCGTTTGCGCGGAGATCATGCTCAAACAATAACCCAAAGCGCGATGATGATTCATCCTCATCTCATCGCGCTTTAGCGGCAGATGCGCGCGACCAATCCTTTAGTCATGCGCGCTAAAGCGGCCATGCGGTGCGTTCGCCGTCAGGCGCGCAAACTGCTCATGCGTGAGATGAAGCAGGGTCTCATGATCGCCGGCTTCCATATAGATTTCCGGCTGTGTCTCGATGCTGTCGTCGACGATGATATCGAGCCCATAGCACTTGCCAACGGCGGGAACGGCGCCGTGTGCGCAGTCGCGGAACAATTGATTGATTTCGGTTTCATCCGCCATATCGACATTATCACCGAGCGTCGTCCGCAGCTCGGACAGGCGGAGGTGGTGCGAAGCGGGCACGACGGCGAGAATATATTCGCCGTCGCGTCGCAACACGATGCCCTTGGCGAGACGATCGCCCGAGATATGGGATACTTCAGCCGTCCGAGTGGACGACATGCTCAGCTCGTGCTGGATCTCCTCGTATTGGATGTTTTCAGCGGCCAGGTATTTTTGCAGTGTGGGAGCGATGGACATGACGTGACCTCCGGTGCGGGTAGGCAAACCATCCGCCGTAAGGTCTTCCTGCCGAGCCTCGCCTTACGATGGGCGGCTGCGTCATTATAAGGCCAACATATTCCTTCCATCCGCCGGCTGCAATTCTTCGTCAGTGACCGGGGTGCGATGCAACGCCTTGCCTCCACTTTGGCGTTGGTATGCTTTCTGTCTTTGCCTCCAACAGGCGATCGTCGCGGCGTATGGATCACCGATAAGGCAGCGTTCTTGGCCCAATTTGTCATCTTGAGGAAGCGCGGCGCGCCGACCCCCGATGGCATACGATGACAGCGGAATTGTTGTTTGAAATTTGAATCCGAACTTTCCCGTCGTCCTCCCGGCCTAGAGCCAGACCTGTAACGAGTGAGATTTGATGCGCTCCGCCGCCGTCGCTTGCTGCCGCCACAAGGTGAGCCGCGATATTGCCGTCAGCCCGTCGACGATCCGGGCCTTGTTCCCGGTTCGCTTTTTCGTGAACGCGAATACGTCTCCAGACCATATGGTTGCAACCTAATCATTAGTATCCTATCTATTGTCCATGATTCTTTCCCAAACAACGATTCATGCCGAAATGGGTTTGCTCATCGCACGGCTTGCCCGGCTGTGGCGTCGCGAGGCCAACCAGGCGCTTGCCGATCACGGTCTGTCGGAGGCGACCGCACTTCCCCTGATGGTGCTGTCGCGCCGGGGCAAGAGCGTCCGCCAAGGTGAACTCGCCGAGGAGATGGGCATCGAAGGTCCTTCGCTGGTCCGGCTGATCGATGTGCTGCAGGCCGAAGGGCTGGTGGAACGCCATGAGGATTCCACCGACCGCCGCGCCAAGACCTTGCATCTCACCCCGATGGGCGAGGCCAAGGCCAACGAGGTCAACCGGGTCTTGCGCAAGGTCCGCGCGTACCTCCTGAAGGACATCGGTAGCGACGAGCTTGTGGCGACCTTCGAGGCGCTGCTGAGCATCGAACGGCGAGCCAATCGGTTGCGCGAAGCCGCGGCGGCCTGAGCCGTGCGTTCCGACCAATCTTTCCTGGTCCGCCATGCGAACCTTGTCTTTGCGTTCAAGACCTTCCTGGCGGCGGCTTTGGCGCTGGTCGTCGCGCTCTGGATCGACTTGGCGCGTCCCTATTGGGCGATGGCGACCGTCTATATCGCCTCCCAACCGCTAGCGGGCGCAACGAGTTCCAAGGCGCTCTCCCGTGTGCTGGGAACGGTGGTTGGCGCAATCGTCAGCGTCATCCTAGTCCCCAATCTCGTCAATGCCCCCGAATTGCTCTGCCTGGTCGTTGCACTCTGGGTCGGCCTTTGTCTGTATTTGTCGCTGCTCGAGCGCAGCCCGCGCAGCTATGCCTTCATGCTTGCCGGATACACGGTAGCGCTGATCGGCTTTCCCGCCGTCTCGGACCCCGGCAGCATCTTCGACACTGCGCTCGCGCGCGTCGAGGAGATCACGCTCGGCATCATCTGCGCGACCCTGGTGTCGACAATCGTATTCCCGCGCAGCGTCGCCCCCGCCGTCGCTGCCCGCGTCAACAATTGGCTGTCCGACGCAAGTCGGCTCAGCCAGGATGTTCTCTCCGGCCGTGGCGCCGAGCGGGTCCATCGGGCGCAACGCTTGCGGCTGGCGACCGACGCCGTCGAAATCGACGCGCTCGCTGGTCACCTGGCCTATGACCGCTTCGCGGACGCAAATGCCGTCAGCGGATTGCAGGCGCTTCGCCTGCACATGCTGATGCTGCTGCCGCTCCTGTCCTCGATCACCGATCGGATCGCAGCACTTGGCGGCCGGTTGGGCGAATGCTCGCCGCAATTGCCGCGGCTGCTTGATGATCTCGGGCGCTGGCTCGCGGCTGACGCCGGCGAACGGCAACCGGCCGATGTGCTGCGCGCCGCGATCATGTCACTGCGGCCGAAGCTCGATGCCCATTCGTCCTGGGATCAGGTCACGGCGGCGAACCTACTGATACGCCTGCGCGAGCTCGTCGATGTCTCGGATGATTGCCGGGCGCTCAACCGCGCCATTGCCGTTGGCAAGGACGTCTCCGGCCTTCGGCTGGCATTCCTTCCTGAGGCCAGCATTGCTCCGGCGCGACACCGCGACCATGGCTTGGCACTATGGTCGGGGGCTGGCGCGGCTTTCGCGGTTCTGGTCTGCTGTGCCTTCTGGATCGGGACAGGCTGGGTGGACGGCGCATCGGCCCCGATGATGGCGGCCATAGGCTGTTCCTTCTTCGCCGCGCAAGATGATCCCGCGCCCAGTATTCGCAGCTTCGCATGGTGGTCACTGGCCTCGGTCGCGGTCGTCGCCATTTATTTGTTCGCCATCATTCCGGCAATCTCCACGGTCGAGGTGCTAATCGCGGCCCTGGCGCCGTCCTTCATCCTGTTCGGCGTTCTGATAGCGCGGCCCCGGACCAACTTCATTGGCATGGCGCTGGCAGCCAATTCGGCCACCTTGCTGGCGCTGCAGTCGACTTACGACGCAGACTTTGCGAGCTTTACAAATGCCGCCATCGCATTGCTGCTGGGAATGGCGGCGGCTGCGGTCATTACCAGGCTGGCGCGGTCGGTCGGAGCCGAGTGGGTCGCGCGGCGCCTGATGAAAACCAGCTGGGCGACGCTAGCACTCACGGCAGAGCGGCGCGGCAAGAACGACCGGGCACGCTTCGCCGGGCTGATGCTGGATCGCCTCGGCCTGTTGGTCCAGCGCTTCGCCGTGATTCCCGGGGTCGATCGCCGCGACGTCGACGGTCTGACCCAGCTCCGGGTCGGCCTCAACATCATCGATCTGCGCCGGGCCCGTCACAAGCTGACGCCGGCGACGCTCAGTGCAATCGACGACATGCTGGACCAGCTTGCGCTAGCGTGTCGCGAACACGTCTCGGGCCCGCTGCCGCCTGAACTGCTCAGGCTGATCGATGTTGCGCTCGCCGAGGCGCTCAACGAGCCCGAAGACGGTGCCAGAGATGATGCGCTGATCGGCCTGATCGGCATCCGGCGCGGGCTGTTTCCGGACGCCTTGGCCTACCAGCCTCAATCACCTCATCCACGGAATCTAGCGGCATGAGATATGAGATCGATATCTATGGCGTGCTCGCGCCCGCGCTTCTGCTGTGGCTGATCATTGCCTATGCGTTGAGCGCCCTGCTGCGCAAGACCCTGCGCAAGACCGGACTTTACCGGCTGGTCTGG
This sequence comes from Bradyrhizobium sp. Arg237L, assembly GCF_029990105.1. Classification (NCBI taxonomy): domain Bacteria; kingdom Pseudomonadati; phylum Pseudomonadota; class Alphaproteobacteria; order Hyphomicrobiales; family Nitrobacteraceae; genus Bradyrhizobium; species Bradyrhizobium sp. Arg237L. The sequence continues at coordinate 66,471 of NZ_JAQMIL010000050.1, forward strand.
CATCCCGCGTTGTTCGACCTGGCCCTGTTCGTCTGCCTTTTGGGAGGCGTCGTCTATTTGTCTTCGGAGTATCTGTCGTGAAGAGATTTTTCTTCGTGCTTGGCCGTCTTGCGCTGACGGGTATCGCTGTCGCAGCGGCTGTGAATGTCGCGATCCATCTGTGGGACTACTACGTGGAGGCACCATGGACGCGAGACGGGCGGGTGCGCGCCGATGTCGTCCAGGTCACGCCTGACGTTTCGGGTTTGGTCACGGACGTCCTGGTGCAGGACAATCAGAAAGTCCATCGCGGCGACGTCCTCTTTCGCATCGACCGCGCCCGCTTCGCGCTCGCCTTGCAGCAGGCCGATGCCGTCGTCGCAAGCCGTCGCGCTGCCCTCGATCAGGCAAATAGCGATTTGAAGCGCTATCGCACGCTGACCACCGATGCCGTCTCCCAGCAGAAGCAGGAGCAGGTGCTGGCGACGCAGCAGCAAGCCCAGGCCGGCTACGACCAGGCGGTGGCCGATCGCGACCTTGCCCAACTCAATCTCGACCGCAGCGAAGTGCACGCATCGGTCAACGGCACGATCTCGAACATGAATCTGCGTCCCGGCACCTATGTGATGGCGGGCAAAGGGGTGATGGCGCTGGTGGATACCGACACGCTCCGCGTCGAGGGTTATTTCGAGGAAACGAAGCTGCCACGCATCCATGTCGGCGATGCTGTCAGGATCCGCCTGATGGGCGACAAGGGGCGCCTGACCGGACATGTGGAAAGCATTGCTGCCGGCATAGAAGATCGTGACCGGGCCGAGGGGACAAGCCTTCTTGCCAACGTCAACCCGACCTTCAACTGGGTTCGTCTGGCGCAACGTGTCCCCGTGCGCATCGCTCTCGACCAGGGAGCGGGCCAGGCCGAACTCGTCGCCGGCCGCACGGCGACGGTCGAGATCGTCGGGTCGACCAACAACGGGCTATCGAGGCGTGCCGACGCTGCTCGCTAGAGCATGTCCTCACAAGCGGCGCTATGGATTGCTTCGCTGCGCTCCCGAAGCGGCGCGCGGCAACGCCGCCGCCGAGATTATTGAGAGCAGGGGCTTTCCCACTGGCATCGACAGCGAGAAGCTAGTAAGCGTGCGCCATGTTCTACGCGACGCGATGCCGGACGAGCCGCTTTATGGCGGGCTTGCCCGCGCTGGACCGCCCCGACCGGCTGCAAGCCGGGTCAGGTGAGCGGTACTCGTCGACCAACCTCGCGACTGCTTGAGAAAGATGAACATCCCAACCCGCCTTACGCTTTGTGTTGCCCTGGTCGCCACGCTTGAATGCGCTCCGGCGACAGCCAAAACGATTCAGCAACAGTTGCTGTCTTTGGACCCGCAAACACGTATCGAACAGCGCTGCAATGGACGGGCAGCGGGTTTGATTGGACGGGAGCACAGTGCTTTCAAGCCGGACGAGGTCGTTGCTTATGCATTTGCCGAGCCCGCGCTGAAAGGAAATGCGCTCCAAGCGTCTGGAGCGGCCATCCGAAGTCGGGGACATTGGTACCATCTTTCCTACGCGTGTCGCGTCACGTCGGACGGGCTCGGCATCGAGACTTTCAGCTACAAATTGGGGGCAGAGGTTCCTCGTGCGATATGGGCCGAACATTATCTCGTCCCGTAGCTAACCGACCAAAGGCGAAGGAGATCACAAGCGGCAGGAGTCTTTGTGGGTGCTTGTTGCGGGATAGATCAGATCATGATCCGATTCCGTCCAATCGGATCATGATTTGGCGCCGCGCCAAGGATGGTGGGTTACGCCTTGTGGTTTCGCCTGCGCTATTTCGTCAGCATCGCTCCGGTTTCCGGATGCTGCAGCCATCCCAGCACGGCGTCGTGGAAGCGGGCCGGGGCCTGGATTTGCGGGGCGTGGCCGAGGTCGGGGAATTCGATCAGTTGTGCGTGCGGGAAACGCTTGGCGGCCTCCTTGCCGAGCACGGGGTAGTTGCCGAGCTTGGGGCGAACGTCCGGCGGCGCGAGGTCCTTGCCGATGGCGGTGGTGTCCTTGTCGCCGATCAGGAGCAGCACTGGCGTGGTAATGCGCTCGAACTCGTAGAACACCGGCTGGGTCGCGATCATGTCGTAAAGCCGCGCCGAGCTCGATGCCACGGTCTCGCGCCCGGGGCCGCGATATAGGCCGGCCAGCATTTGCACCCAGGGTTCGTACGATGCGTCCCAGGTGTTGGCATAATAGGTCGCGCGCTCATAGGCGCGAATGGTGTCGGCGGTCACGCGCTTCTCGCGCTCGTTCCAGCCGTCGAGGCTGAGCCACGGCACGCCCTTGGCCGCCCAGTCCTCCAGCCCGATCGGATCGACCAGCACGAGCTGATCGACGGCCGCCGGATACATCAGCGCATAGCGCATCGCCAGCATGCCGCCGGTCGAATGGCCCATCATCACCGAACGCTCGATGCCGAGTGACGCCAGCAGCGCGCGGGTGTTGCCGGCGAGCTGCTGGAATGTGAATTGATAGCGCTCAGGCTTGCTGGATTTGCAGAATCCGATCTGGTCGGGCGCGATCACCCGATAGCCGGCCGCCGTCAGCGCCTTGATCGAGCCTTCCCAGGTTGCGGCGCAGAAATTCTTTCCGTGCAGCAGCACGACGGTGCGGCCGTTCGGATTCGACGGCTTCACATCGAGATAGGCCATCTCCAGCTCCTGGCCCTGCGAAGAGAATCGATAGCGCTCCACCGGGAAGGGGTATTCGAAGCCCTGCAGCTCCGGTCCATAGGCCGGCCCGTCGTCGGCAGCGGAGGTTGGTGAACTCAGGCTCACGGCGATGGTCAATGCGAGACCGAACAGGGTGGCAAAACGGATCATCGGGCAATCCTGCAGATTGGAGTATCAGGCGGTCTCGGACTAACGCAGCACTGTGACGCTATCCAGAAGGCCTGCGATGATTTGTTTGTGATCGATCGGGAGATCGGCCGACTGCTCACGCCGTCATTGCGAGCGGAGCGAAGCAATCCACGTCTCCACTTGCGGCGCTATGGATTGCTTCGCTGCGCTCGCAATGACGGTGTGGATGCAGTGGGTGCGACATAACAACCCGACGGGCAAATCAGCCAAAGCCTGTCTACCCCTCGCGCAAAAAACATTCCGCTTCCTCCGTCGGGCAAATCAGTGATTTAACTTCGCGCGTCTCATCCGAATGAGGGGCGGCTCGCGATCGTCACGAACGTTGCGGTGAGATGCGGTGGACGCGATGCGTGCGACTGA